>DATLZF010000794.1:0-3110 GCA_035574135.1 Candidatus Methylomirabilota bacterium | reverse complement strand
CTGGTGGGGGTGCTTTACATCCTCGACGAGCCGAGCATCGGTCTGCATCAGCGCGATAATGACCGTCTGCTCGCCACCCTCCGGCATCTGCGTGATCTCGGCAACACGGTCATCGTTGTCGAGCACGACGAGGACACCATGCGTGCGGCCGATTACCTGATTGACCTGGGGCCCGGCGCCGGTGTGCGAGGGGGCGAGGTGGTGGCGGCGGGAACGTTGAACGAGGTGCTGGCCAATGCCCGTTCGCTGACGGCCAAGTATCTCACCGGGGAACTGTCTGTCCCCGTGCCCACGAAACGTCAGGCGCCCAATCCCAGCCGCGGCTGGCTGGAAATCCTCGGCTGCCGCGAGAACAACCTCCGGAACATCGACGTGCGCATTCCCCTGGGCACGCTAACCTGCATCACCGGTGTGAGTGGTTCGGGCAAAAGCACGCTGGTCGATGACATTTTGCGCCGAGCGTTGTTTCGGCATTGGTATGGCTCCAAGGAACAGCCCGGGGCGCATCGGGACATTGTCGGCAAGGATCGGCTCGACAAGGCCATCGTGATCGATCAGACGCCCATCGGCCGCACACCGCGCAGCAATCCGGCCACCTACACCGGCATCTTCAACGAAATTCGCGATCTTTTTTCGCGACTGCCGGCGGCCAAGGTGCGCGGCTACGACGCCGGGCGGTTCAGCTTCAACGTCCGGGGTGGTCGGTGCGAGAAATGCCAGGGCGACGGCCTGCTCAAGATCGAGATGCATTTCCTCCCCCCGGTTTATGTGACCTGCGAGTCGTGCAACGGCCGGCGTTACAACCGCGAGACGCTCGAAATCCACTACAAGGGCATGAACATTGCCGACGTCCTGGACATGACCGTGGACGAGGCCGTCAGTTTCTTCCGGGCGGTGCCGGGGATTTACGAGAGCTGTCTCACCCTGGCCGAGGTGGGACTCGGTTACATCCGCCTGGGTCAGCCGGCCACCACGTTGTCCGGGGGCGAGGCGCAGCGCCTCAAGCTCGGCGCCGAGTTGAGCCGCAAGCAGACCGGGCGGACCCTGTACCTCCTCGATGAACCGACGACGGGCCTGCACTTTTACGATGTGGCCAAGCTGCTGGAGGTGCTCTTCAAGCTGCGGGCCCCGGGCAACACCCTGGTGGTGATCGAACACAACCTGGATGTCATCAAGGCGGCCGACTGGATTATTGACTTGGGGCCGGAGGGTGGCGCCGGCGGCGGTCGGATCGTGGCCGAAGGCACGCCGGAACAGGTGGCCGCCAACCCGGACAGTCACACCGGGCGCTATTTGCAGCGTGTATTGCGTCGTTGAGGGGGAGGGCCGGAGCGGCCGGGCTTGGGCCGCGGGTCAGCGGTTCGAACCGTCGAGTGTCCACACGAGCTTGCCGGCCACGATGGTGGCGATGGCGCGGCCCTTCATGCGCCAGCCGTCAAAGGGGCTGTTGCGGGACTTGCTGGCGGATTCGTTGCGCCGGTAAATCCATTCGGCGTCCGGATCGAAGATCGTCACGTCTGCGTCGGCGCCGACGCGCAGGGTGCCCTTGTCCAGGTGGAGCAGTCGGGCTGGATTCACCGTGAACCGGGCGATCAGGTCGCTCAGGGACAGGCCCCGGGCGTGGTGCAACTGCATGAGCGCCAGCGGCAGTTCGGTCTCCAGTCCGGTGATCCCGAACGGCGCGTAGTCGAATTCGACTTCCTTCTCGTAGCCGCAGTGCGGCGCGTGATCGCTGCATAGTACCTCGATCGTGCCGTCCAGGATGCCCTCGATGATCGCTTCGCGGTCGGCGGCCGAGCGCAGCGGGGGGTTCATTTTGAAATTGGTGTCGTAGGCCGGCCAAGCGGGCAGGGCGCCGGCCATTGCCTCGATGCCGAAAACGCCCTTCCCGTCGGCGGCCCAGAACTTGTCGCTGCCGGCGATGGCGGCATCCGTCAGCGTGAAGTGGTGAGGGCAGGCTTCACCGGAGACCGGCACGCCGCGGCTGCGGGCCTCCCGCAGGAGCGCCACGCTGCGGGCGGTGCTCAGGTGCTGGCAATGCACCCGGGCACCGGTGGCCTCGGCGAGCAGGATGTTGCGCGCCACCATCATTTCCTCGCCGGCCGCGGGCCAGCCGCGCAAGCCCAGCACGGTGCTCCAGTAGCCTTCGTGCATGACGCCATCGCTGACCAGAGCGTAATCCTGGCAGTGGTCCATCACGGGCAGGTTGAACATCTTGGCGTATTCGAGCGCCCGGCGCATGAGTTCGTTGTTCTGGACGCAGTGGCCGTCGTCGGTAATGGCCACGACGCCGGCTTGCTTGAGGGAGCCGATGGGCGCCATTTCCTCACCGGCAAGGTTTTTGGTGATGGCGCCCGCGATGAGGACGTTGACGATCCCATCGCGGCGCGCTCGTTCGCGAACCAGCCCGACGGTGCCGGCGTTTTCAATGGCCGGCGAAGTATTGGGCATGCAGACGAGGGTGGTGAACCCGCCGCGGGCCGCCGCCGCCGTGCCGGTGGCGATGGTTTCCTTGGCCGTCTGCCCCGGTTCGCGCAAATGCACGTGGAGATCGATCAAGCCGGGGCAGACGACCTTGCCGCGTGCGTCCCACCTTGGAGTGTCCGCCCCGGCCCGTGTTGTGGCCTCGGCGCCCAGTGCCGCCACTTTGCCGTCGGCCAGCAGCAGGTCCGCCACGGCGTCGAATGCGGTGGCAGGGTCGATGACACGGCCGCCGGTGAGAAGCAAGGAACTCATGCGGGCTAAGCCTACATGGACGCGGATTGACAAGGCAAGGGGTGCGGCTACGATGCGCTCGGGCTGCGGGCGTAGCTCAATGGTAGAGTTCCAGCCTTCCAAGCTGGCTACGTGGGTTCGATTCCCATCGCCCGCTCCACCTTCCCCCGCCCGTGTTTCCTGCCAGATTGGCGTTGCCATTGTGGGTGGCTGCGAACTTTCCAGCCAGGCCGCTTGCCGGCAGGGACGATTCTGTTACGCTGCGCGGCCATGCGAATGCCTTGGCTGTGGCCGCTGATGGCGGGGACGCTCGTGATCCATGGGGCGGAACGGGTTTTTGATTTCGGCGCGACGCGGGTGAACGAGACGCCGGCCGGCTTTGTCAGCCTGCTGGC
>DATLZF010000793.1:0-6035 GCA_035574135.1 Candidatus Methylomirabilota bacterium | reverse complement strand
CACCCCCCGCCCCGGGCTTCCCACTCGCCGGCCTCAACCCGGGCCGGAATCTTCCGATCTAGGGACGGATCGACACGATCATGAATGCTCGACGACGCGGCTCCGGTGGGGAGAAACGAGGACTGGCCCTGTGCCTGGCATGGGTTCCCTGCCTTGCGCTGGCGGCCGCCGAACCATCGCAGGGCGGCGATCCGGCGCTCAAGCTGTTGCGCGACGCCTCGCTCATGCTCCTGCGGGAGGGCAACCAGCGTTTTGTCGCCGGCAAATCCCAACATCCCAACCTCGACGCCGAACGGCGCACGAACACCGTGGCCCATGGGCAGGAGCCTTTTGCCACCATCCTGGCTTGCTCCGATTCCCGGGACCCGGTGGAACTGCTGTTCGACCGCGGCGTGGGAGATCTCTTCGTGGTCCGGGTGGCGGGAAACATCGTCGGCCTGAGCGAACTGGCCTCCATCGAATACGGGGTGGGACACCTGGGCACCCCCTTGCTGGTGGTGATGGGCCATACCCGCTGCGGAGCCGTCACCGCCGTGGTCAAGGGCGCTGATCTCCACGGTCATCTGCCCCGGCTGGCCGACCATATCAAGCCCGCGGCTGAACGGGCTCTGGCCATCACGAATCAACCAGATGCGGCCGTGCCCCACGCGGTCCAGGAAAACGTCTGGCAGTCGATCGCGGACATCTTCACGAAGAGTTCCCTCATCCGCGAGCGCGCCAAGGCCGGCAAGGTGCACGTCGAGGGCGCGATCTACGATTTGGAGACGGGCCGCGTGAACTGGCTCGGTCCCCATCCCGAGGCCGCTTCCCTGCATGCGCTCCCTCTTGAAGATCCCGCCCACGGCGAGATTGCCGATGTCCCTCCGCCCGACGAACACGCCCACGAGCCGCCAAAGACACCACCGCGTTCCCAAGGACCCGCCGACCGACCCCCGATGAACACGGAGACCGTCTTGCGGGCGCTGTCCAAATCTGAAGGCGAAGCCGAAGCACGGCATTAGACCGCCGGCGATCGGCCGATGTCGTTCCCTCTCGCCCCGAGAGGCGGCGCAAGAGGGATTTGGCCTGCCTGCGTTGTTGGCCTTACGAAGGAGGACGGCAATGAATCGAGCCAATCCCAACGCTCTGCTGCGCTCCCAGCCGGCCCGTGCCGGCCACGGTGGAACGGGTGCAGTCCCGACCAATTCGGATGGCGTGTACGGAGTTTTGCGACGAGCCCAAAAGAAAGAGGCCGGACTTTCGTCCGGCCTCCATGTGCTGAATTCAGCCTGCTACCGAGGGCCTTAGCGGCACCGGAGTTGGTAGAACAAGTTGCCCGTCGGATTACTGACAGAGTAACTGCCGTTCGGATTGCCGGCCACCGGCGCGTAGGTGCCATCGACGGTGGCGCTGCTCACCAACTGCCAGTTCGGATCCGGATCCCAGCTCACAGTCACGCCGGTTTCAGTCCGGACGATGCGCAGTTCCGGTTGCACCAAGGCGGCAATCTCGGCACCCATGACGATGTCGGAACTCGTGCCGCTGGCGTTGTGAACCTCGATCGCGAGCAGGTGCGAACCGCCCATGGTGGGCAGCTTGACGCAGTCGATCTGCCCCTCGGTGGGAGGCCCGGTGATGTTCGAGAAGTCGTACGCCGGAACATCGTTGGTATAGCGGATCCTTGCCACCAGGGCACCGTCGAGGTAGATCACGGCGCTGTCATCGAAGTAACCGCGCAGGACATACATGCCGCTCGTAATCGTGGGAAGATTCACCGTGGAGCGGAAGTAGTAGGCCGGCTGGGTGGCACCGATGGTCAGCGGCGTGCGGATGGCGGGGCTTGGATAGTTCAAGCCATTGATCACTCCGGCGCTTTCCAAACCGAACAGACCCTGGCCTTCAGGCCATGCCGAAGCGTCGTAGCCCGGGTTCTGCCACCCGTCCCCGCTTACGTCGTCCGTCTGCTGGTAGCGCCAGGTCGCGCTGCTGTCCACCACACGCCAAGCGCGGGTGTGCAGCGTCACCACCGTAGGGTTGGGATCCAGGAGGTTTTGAGCCACCGCCAGATCGCGAATGCCCTGGATGGTCAACACGTAATCGTTCGGGTAGGTACGAGGGGCGGTGACGAGACGAACCGTGTTCGGGGAAGTCAACGTCGCGCTGGAGACCGCCAGCGCCGGATTGAGCGAATACGAGCCCGGCGCTTCGGCGGTGGCCTGGCTCACCGGCTCGGAAAACACGATGGTCACATCGGTCAGGTTCGCGTCGGGGGTCACACTCACCACGGTGGGCCGGACGGTGTCGGGCGTGATCGTGACGACGGCATCGGCACTGGTGTCCTCGCTGGGGATGTCATTCGACACGTGGACACTGTAGGTGCCGGAGTCGGCTGGCACGGCGGGATCGAGCACGAGCGAGGCACTGTTGGCACCGGGGATGTCGATTCCGTTCTTGCGCCACTGGAAGACCGGGTCAGAACCGCGCACGGCCACCGAGAGCACCACCCGACTGCGCTCCGGGAAGGTCCCGCCCTGGGGCTCCTGCGTAATCTCGATCGGGCTGACGACGCGGGTGTAGCAGATGACCAGCGTGGGCCGGGCCGTCTCAGAAGCCGCCTCGGAACTGTTCCAGCGCCAGCCGTTGCCGCTGTTCGGATTGATCACCCAACCATGGTTGGGCTCGCCATCGGACCAGGCCTGCACACGGGCAGTGACGTCGATGGACTTCGACCCGTTCACATCCGCGCTGGGAACAAGTGCGTCCGGCACCATCGCGGCTTCGACATCATCGAGGGAAATGCCGCCCACGAGCGTGTTCCACGTGTCCGACTCCGAGAAGGGACGTTTCAGAGCGTGCAGACGGGGAGCCGCCGCAGTGCCGGCATCCGTGGGATCAGTCTGGTTGATGATAAGGGTGGCTCGATTGATGATCGAACCGGGCGGCACCTGGTTCGGACCATTGCCGATGGCGTCGATTTTGAGCAACGACTGGACCATGCCGTTTCGATCCGCGGTATCCACCACAAGCACTTCGACCGCACCTTGGTCGGTGTTGGCAATGTCGCCACTGCCGATTTCCGTGTCAGAAGTGCCGGCGAACCCGTTCAAACCTTCCCGGATGGTGACTTCCGGCGACAGCTCCTTTCGCGCGCCAGCCGAAAGAGGGTTGTTGAACCGATCATACAAATCGGCTGACGTGACGAGCGCGTATCTCGTGTTGGGGTCCAATGGAAACCCGGGATCAAGAGTCAGGATCACGCCGTCCGCACCGTTCAAGCCAACGGCGACGACGCCTCCCTCGACAACCGGGTCGCCAGTCACGGCATTCTCCAACAAATAGGTGAAGGGATCGGTAAGTTCGGTCCGGGTATCGTCCATCGGCTCGGAGAAGAGCACGGTGATGGTAAGCCCGTCGGAGGAGAGACAGGCGAGTACAATCGAGGGGGCGGTCTGGTCAGGGTTGACCGTCAGCGTGGCAGTCGCACTGGGGGTGCTGCCGGACGGGTTCGAGGCGACCACGTAATAATCACCCGCATCGGTCAACTGCGCATTGTTGATGACCAGAGTGGCGTTGGTGGCCGTTGGGTTTACTGACGGATCGATGGGGTTGCCGCCGAAATACCACTGATAAGTGGGCGTCGGGATGCCCGTGGCTGCCGAAATCAGGGAAACGCTGTTGCCCTCAGTGACTGCCGTGTTCACCGGCTGCGTGGTGAATGACGGCGGCACCGCCTGAGCGATGTACATGCCGAGGCCGAACACCTTGTCACTGCTGGCCGTACCGGCCTGATGCAACGAAACCGCCAGCGTGTTCTCACCCTCGACGAGAGGAGAGGGATCGAGTTGGACACGCGTAACCACCGGCTCGCCGCCGGGGTTGGCCGTGGTCGCCTGCGTGTTGAAGAGTACCTCGCCCTGGGGCATGTTGAACCGGCCGACTTCGACACCATTGAGGTAGAACACCAAACCGTCATCGACGTAATTGGTGGTGGTGATCACAAGCCCCACGGTGCTGGAATTCCACATGAACTTGGTCCGGAAATAATCCACCGTTGTTCCGCCGGAACCTTGGGCCACCAACGGAGTCACGATCGGAAAGGGATAAGCGGTGGTCTCAATCCCAAACAAGCCGCGTCCCGAGGACCAAGTTTCCTCCGCCGGGTAGTCCTTGGCGTTCCATCCTGGGAGCTCCTCCGTTGGGGCGAAGTACCTCCACTGATGATTGGTGGGATGGATGACCTGTTGCCCGGCCGCGAATTGGGCCTTGGCAGGCAGTACAGATCCGAGCGCCAGCCCCATCGCACTCGCGACCGCCAGCAGTTTTCTTGGTGTTACACGCATATTATTTTCCTTCCACAGTTCGACCCGCCGGCACGACAACACATCGTCACTGACTTCCGTGCTGGGTTGATTGATTGATAACAGACCAAATCTCGAGAGGTTTTTCCAGCACTTTTTTCGTCTGGCCAACGTGGTTGTTGTGTTGGCTCGGCCGGGATTGGGCATCAACAACAAGAGAGTCACACAAACAAGCTACAGGACGGAGAGCGCTGAGCAGCAAGGCGCCAAGCTCAGCAGGTCTCGGAGGGCGGCAGCCGTTTGGCAGCCAACAGGAGTGTCGAACATCGCTCGGTGTGGACTGGTTGAGTTGAGCAACCCGGGCCTTGGCCAAGGCGGACTTCCGAAGCGCACCGCCTCCAGCCGTCCCGGCGGGGCGGTCGCCGGGCAAGGATCACGCCCCAACGAGCCACCGGCCCACGAATCGTTAGCCTGCTCAAAAGCCTTGACCCGCCCTCCAGCGGTGACTGCTCCGCCAAGGCCCCGGCGGCGTGCTGTTTCGCCGACTGCTTCCTTTTCCAGTTCAACCGAACTGGATCACGTTCTTGATCCCGACGGCCTTGCCCAGAAGGAGATCCCGGTAAGCCTCGATCGGGAAGCGGCCGGTGATGAGATTGCGCGTGGCGTCAGGCCAGCGGCGTTTGAATTCGCCCAGATGGCGGATGGCCGCTTGGAACGCGGCGCGATCGGCGTTGACCGTGCCGATGATGAGATGGTTTTTCAGGACCATGTGGCGCATCAGCGTGTCGCCTTTGATGGGAATGGCCGGTTTGTGGGGAGGAATGCCGGTGAAGATGAACACGCCGTTGAGGCCCAGAATCTCCAGCACCTCGAAGGCGATGTCGGCCGCCCCCACGCCCTCATACACCAGATCGATGTTGCCCACCTCGGCGGCGAATTGATCCACCGGCACCTGCTGGGCGGAGACATACCGCGCGCCGATGGCCTCGACGAGGGCGGCCTTGGGGTTGGGCGCCGGAGAACGGGAATAAACGATGGTCCTGAATCCGCTCACGATCAGCGCCATGGCCCCAAGAATGCCGATGGGGCCGGCGCCAAGGACCACGGCCGTTTTGCCGCGGCCGGGTTCGGAGTCCGAAGTGGCGCCATTCCACGGCAGGCGTTTCTGCACCTGCCACACCTGGGCCAGCGCTTTCTCGGCCACCGTCAACGGTTCGACGAGCACGGCGACGTCACGAAGTTCGGGCGGGACCCGGTTCAGATGCGCCTCCTCCTCGACGAAGTACTCGGTCATGTAGCCATGCCGCATCTTGATGCCGCGCTCGGTAAAATCGCCGGTGAAACAGAAATCCTGCCGCTGCTCGCGACAGGAGGGGCACGTGTCGTGAGGACACGGTCGGCGCACGGTCGGCACGACCAGATCGCCGGGCTTGAAACGGGTGACGCCGGAGCCAACCCGCACCACCTCCCCCAGGGCTTCGTGGCCAAGGACAAGATACTCCGAATCCTCAGGTGGCGTGCCGTAAGCGAAGGTGCAGATCTCGCGGTCGGTGCCACAAATGCCCACTTCGATCGTGCGCACCAGCACCTGATCAGGCTGATCCAGGACCGGCGCAGGATGGGCAATCAAGCCAACTTCGCGGCGAGCCGGGATCACCCCGACGGCGCGCATGGAAGAGATGTTCATCAGCAATCGTGTTCATGCCTTCCCGGCGGCGAAAACACCCGTTCGCGTCTTTCGTCGTGAAGGTTTGCAAA
>DATLZF010000792.1:0-7449 GCA_035574135.1 Candidatus Methylomirabilota bacterium | reverse complement strand
CGAGACGTTCGACCACCGCCAGGTTCTCCTCCACGAACCGGCGTTGCAGCAGCAGGTCGCGGGGCGGATAGCCGCACACCGCCAGCTCGGGCACCAGGACCAGGTCCACGCCCGCCTCGACGCCGCGGCGGTAGGCGGTGCGGATCTTCTGCTCGTTGCCCGTGAGGTCGCCGACGATGGGATTGATCTGCGCAAGCGCCAGCTTCATTGCGACCGTTGGTACAACACGCCCCCCGGCCGGAGCAAAAGGAAACAAGCGGGTTCGGACCGCGACGGCGAGCAACATCTCCGCCCCCGCCGGCATCAGGGAGCCTGGCGGCGCGGGCTGCGACTCAAAGTCCGGAGGTCGCGATCTCCAAGAGCGCGGCCTCCTTTTCCGGGCCGGCGATGTAATCCAGCGCCCGGATGTAGCGGGCTTTGTCGGGAGCGGGGGTGGCCTTGTCGGTCGCCAGCTTGGCGAGCAAGGGCGCGGCCTTGCTGGAGCGGGAGCGCCAAACAATGTCGCGTCCGGCCGGTGTGTTCCACTGGGAGCCGACGGCTTCGAGCCACGCGGCGAAAAACTTGTCTTCCTGCCGATCGGCCCCGATGCCGAGGGCTTCGAGATACCAGCGATCCTGCCCATCGTGCTGCTGGGCCAGCGTGGCCCAGAGGCCGGGCGCTTCGGGGGAGGGATGATGACGCAGCGCAATGGCGCACTCGCGGCGGACCTGCGGCGAGGGATCCCGGGCGAGTTGCTTGACCAGCGGAATCGTGTCCAGGCGCAGGGAACGGGCGATGCGGAGGCCGGTGATCCGGAGATCGGGATTCTTGTCCTTGAGGGCAGCCTGAATGTATTTTGTCTCCCGGCCTTCGATGCGGGCGAGCAGGTGTAGAGCCCGGGCGCGCAAGCGCGGATCGGAGTCCTTCCACAGCTTGTTCAGGTCGCTCTCGGCCTTGCGTTGGAGGGTATGAAGTGCCGTCCAGGCAAGGTAACGGGTGGCGGCGTTTGGGGATCGCAGCGCAGCCACGCAGCCGGCGGGGGTCTTGAGGTCGAGGGCGGGCACGGAAGGACGATGGCCTTTCGGAGCCACGCGGTAAATGCGTCCGCGCATCGAGTCGAGCTTGTGGTCTGCCATGTTGTGCCCGCCCACGCCGGCGTCGTTCCAGTCGGCGACGTAGAGTGAGCCGTCCGGCGCCACGCACACGTCGGAGGGGCGGAACCACGAGTCGCTGCTGGTCAGGATGTCCTTGATGGTGGCGCGGTAGCCGGCGCCGTCCGGCGTGACGGGATAGGCGCGCACGACGCGGGGACCGGCGTCGCAATGAATGATCTGGCCGTGGAATTCCGGGGGCAACAAGCGTCCCTCGTAAATGGCCAGACCGGTGGGCGAACCGGCGCCGGTGACGAGCAGGGTGGGGACGACGCCCGGGTCGTCGAGATGCCAGTGGAAGCGTGGCTTCTCGCTGTCGGGCAGTTTGGTTTTTTCGTTGGCCTTCTTCCAGGCCCGGCCCCAGCCGTCGCCCGTCAGTTCGTCCACGTAGCCGAAATTGCCGAACTCCATCACATAGTTGATCCGGACGCTTTTGTTGCCGTCGTCGTCGTTGTCCGACTGCCAGAGCGTGCCGAAGGAATCCACGTTCACCTCGTAATTGTTGCGAAAATTCCAGGCGAGGGTTTCGAGACCGGTAAAGTCCGGGTTGCAGCGGAAGACGAGGCCCTGCCGGTAAGGCCTGCCGTGGCCGGTCACCTCGTTGCCGGCGGCATCGACGACGAACTTGGAGCCGTCGGCCGTCTTCAACTGGCGACCGTCATTGCCCACATTGAAGTAAAGCTTGCCGTCGGGGCCGAACACGAAGGCGTGCGCGCCATGGTCGTGGTCCACGCCGCCGATACCGTTGAAGACCACCTGTGGCGGTCCGTCGGCGTGGTCGTCGCCGTCGGCGTCGGTGAAGACCATGATCCGCGGCGAGCAGGAAACGATGACGCGGCGGTCGAGCACACAGATGCCCAGCGCGCTGTTGATCTCGTTGCCCTGGTAAAACGTCTTCGCCGCGTCCGCCGCGCCGTCACCGTTGGTGTCCTCGAGGATCACGATGCGGTCGCCCTCCGGCCGCAGTTTGCCCCAGGACTGGAAGAGGCGGTAGTTGGCGCCCTCGGTGACCCACACGCGGCCGCGGGCGTCGATGTCCATATTGGCCGGGTTTACCAGCATGGGCTCGGCGGCAAAGAGCGTTACCTCGAGCCCGTCGGCCACGGTCATCTTCTTCATTTCTTCCAGGGCAGCCTCGCGGCCGAACGGGCGCTGGGGTTGGCTGTCGGCGGCTTGGAGGGAGTCCGAAGGATGGGTGGCCGAGGCAAGGACGGCACTCAGGAGAAACAATCGTGGTGTCATGGGGGGTCAGATTACGTAAAGCCCTCCTGACGCACCAAGGGGAAAGTCTATTCGGACTGCGCCGCAGTGCGGGGGAGTTTTGACGACAAGGGAGCTGACCGGGGGGCGCTGGCGGGAGCAGGCGCGCAGGCTCGTCCTTCGAGAAGCCAAGGGGACAAAAAACGAAAGGCCGGACAAACGGGTCCGGCCTTCTCACACAAGCGCACCTGAGAACGAATGCGCCAACACGCAGAGAGATTACTCAATGCCAGACTTTCAGCCAGTCCCCAAGACTGGGGACTGGCCCGAATGGCGCCAATGGATCCAAGCCGGGCCCACGCCGGGGGGCGAAGGAAAGCCGAACGGGGCTGCGGCGAGCCGGAAGGGCTTCTGAGGTCGGGTGTGAACGTCGGCGGGGTGAGAAAAACGAAAGGCCGGACAAACGGGTCCGGCCTTCTCACACAAGCGCACCTGAGAACGAATGCGCCAACACGCAGAGAGATTACTCAATGCCAGACTTTCAGCCAGTCCCCAAGACTGGGGACATTGATGGCAACGCTTACCGGGCACCGCCGGGAGGGCCCCGCCTCACCTGCGGTTCTTCGGGTCGAGGTTGGCGGCCAGTTGCTCGGCCGTGACCTTGGATTCGACGCCGTTGGCCGGGACGGGGACCTTGGCGATCCACAGGATGGCGTTCAAGACGACCTTGCGCTGGCCGTCGTCGCCCCAGTTTGCGTGGGTGTGCCCGCCCGTGAAGCCAAAGCCCCGCCCGCCGTCCGGTCGCTCGAAGACCCACATCATCGTCTCGTCGCGCCCGCTGGCCTCGATGATGTGACGATACGGCCCGGCCGGGTGAACGTAGCGGCCCTTGCGCACTTCGTCCGAAGGCTTGGCGATCAGGATGGGGGTCAGGCCGCTTTTGTTTTCCGACCAGCGCATGTTGAAGTACCACTCGTCCCGATTGCTGAACGGTGGCACGCCGTTGGCGACCGGATGTTGCGGGAATTTCTCGAAGCGAGGCGACCACATGGGGTTCACCGAGTAGAGGTGCTCGTAGTAACCACCGATCCATTCCAGAAACTCGGGTCCGCCATTGGTGCTCGGCACTTCGACACCGTAGTGCATGAAGCCCAGTCCGACGCCCTTCTTCGCCAGGCTGCCCAAGATTCTCCGGTGGTCCTTTTGAATCGCCGGGTGTCCGCTGCCTCCGTCCGCGTAGATGACCACGGCATCCACGCCCTCAAAGGCGTTTTCGACGTGGGGCCAGCCGTTGGAAAACACAGTGACGTTCACCCCGGGAACGCCCGCCAGGCACTGTTGCAACAACAGACAACCAGCGCGGAACTCGTGCATGCCCGGCGGATGGCTCGGCCGGCCGGCAATGAGGAGAATCTTTTTGTCGGCACCGGCAGCGAGGGAGAAGGACTCCACCAACCCGAGCCACACGATAAAGAACGCGCGCAAGATGTTCATGGTGCCAAAGTAGGGGACGCCCCTCCACCCCTTCAAGCTTGTTTGCCGGCGTTGTGCCGCGCCGGACGGGCTACTTGCGGCCGGCCAGCACGCCGATGAGCAGCCCCACGGCGAAGGCGGCACCGATAGATTGGTAGGGGCGGCTGCGGATCACCTCGTCGGCCGCGCGCAGGCAATCGCCTGCCTCCGATTCGGCCCGGGCGAGGAGGTTCGCGGCCCGACCGTGCAAGGCGCGCAGGTCGGCAGCGGCCTTTTGGCCAAGTTCGTTCGCCGCAGCCTTCAGGAGGTGTTCGAGATCGCCCACCAGTGTTTTTAGATCAGCCACCAGCTTCTCGCGTGGGGCTGACAGACCGGCGGCAGCCGTGAAGGAAAAATGCGTTTCCATAATGCCAATGCTCCAGATCCGTTTGGGGTCTCGCGGCCCGTGGGGCGCAACTTTCGGAATGAAATGCCTTCTTCCGCGGTCTGGACAAGGAATTTCCGAGCGGGCCTTTCCGTCCCGGCGCATTGGGGGTGCCACCAATGGCGTGCCTGTCGAGAGCGATGGCAGGGCGGGGCCTTGAACGGGCCTCCGTGCTCAACGATTCGGGGCGGCGGTCCTTCTCCCATCCCGCCGACCGCCTTTGGAATCCTCGGCCGGCTTTCCTCGCTCCGTCACTGGGCGATGCCGTTCTTGAGTCAACCGCTCCCCACCTGGCCCGGCATGGGCAGCATCCGTATGGCATCGCGGCACCTGACCAGGGCGCGCACGGACTTTGCCCAGCCCGGAGATTTCATCTCCCTGTTGGACGGTCAGGAGAGGCGAAGCGACTGGCGTTGGCGGCGGCGGTCTGGCGCTCTTTCTTCCTTGGGGATGGTGGACCATCCGGACTATTGGCGGGTGGCGCCTGCTTTCTTTTCTTGGGCGCGGGCCAGGCCTCGTAGGGCCGGCGGGAAGCCGGGCTGCAAACGCAAGACCTCTCGATACTGGGCGATGGCTTCATCGTACTGTCCCAAGGACAGATGGGCGCTGGCCAGGTTGAAGTGGGCTTCCGCATAGTCGGGCGTCACGCGCACCGCCTCGTCGAATTGCACCAACGCCTCCTGGACCTTCCCTTGCTCAGCCAGAGCGCGGCCGAGGTTGTTCAACGCCGAGGGGTTTTCCGGGGCTATCTTCAGTGCCGCCGTGAAGTGCTCGACCGCGAGGTCATACTGGCGTTGACCCACCAGCAGATTGCCCAGGTTGTTGTGGGCTTCGACGTATTCCGGGAAGATGCGCAGGGCTTCCATGTAATGGTGGATGGCGGCGGCTATTCGACCCTTCTTGGCGTAGGCGAAGCCCAGGTTGAAGTGGACTTCCTCGTCCTCCGGCGCCATCTGCATGGCGCGCAGGTAAAGGGCGATGCCCTCGTCTATCGATCCACGGTTCACCAGTTCTGTGCCCCGGTTAACCAAATCAGGCGCTGATTCGGGCGGTCCGGCCGTCTCGGCTTCGTTCGTGGCGTGCTGCGTGGCCGGATCGCTGGGCAAAAACCCGTTCGTCGCCGGCAGTTCCGTCGCCGCGCGCTGCAGTTGCGGCACGGTCGAACTCTGCCGCGTCGCCACCCAAACGCCCGCCGCCACCACGCTGGCCAGCACCACGATGGAAGCCACCAGCCCTCCTTTCGTCCGCAGGAGCGGCCGCGGAGGGCTTTGGGCGGAGCGATCCGGTCTGACGGGTCTGGCAGGTTTCATCGACAACTGGCCATGCTTATACGTCGGGAACCGCTGCGATTCAACCGGCAATCCGGGTCAGGCCCGGTCCCGGGTGCAACTGACCTTGGCGACAAGCCCGGCGGGAGCCGGCGGAGGAAGGCCGGGCCTACGGCTCCCCATCAGGCGCCGCCGCCTTGCGAATCTCCGCTACCAGCATGTCTGTCGTGTCCCCGCCCACCGGCCACATGTTTTGGAGCCGGCCCCGGGTGTCGAAGATCGCCGTGGCGAAGCCGTGATTGAGGGTGCCTCCATCGGGTGTGACCGAAACGCCGAACGCCCGCGCCAGACGTCGGACGTCGTTGGAGGCTCCGGTCACGAAGGACCAATGGTTCGAGTCGTAACGGTAGGTGGCGGCGTAGCGACGCAACACTTCCGGAGTGTCGAACGGATCGAACGAGATGGAGAGCAGGTGCCAGTTGGTCGGACCGCTCGGATCACTCTTCAGCCGACGCGCAGCTTCGGCGAAGTTGCGGGACAAGCGCGGGCAATACTCGGGAATCGGGCAGCGGGTGAAGAAGAACGTCAGCGCCAGCGCACTGCCCTCAAACTGTGCGAAGCTTATCGGCCGACCGAACTCGTTGGTCAGCGCCAGAGCGGGGATGTTGCTCAACCGAAACGGGCGCTGGCGCGGGGCTGGAGTCCCATGGGTTTCGGAGGCGGCCGGGATCGGGTGCCCCCGGTCCAGTCGCACCGGTTCGTCGATCCAGCTTTCGCTCTCTGTCACGGTCAGCCGGAAGGCGATCCGATCCCCGGCGGCAATGCCCTGCCATTGATTCGTCTCGCGGAGCTGAAACGGCATCGTCATCGCTTCCATGTAGCCCGGGATGGTTTCGTGGGCGATGATCACCGTGCGACCGTCGGGCTTGAAAGCGTGCACCACGCCGGTCACCGCGAAGGTGTGGCGCTCCGCCATCTCGGGGCCGCTTGGCGACGCCGGCCCCCCGCGTCCGCATCCCGCCAGGGCCAGTGCCACCCCGATCAAGAACAGCCCGCCCGTTGTACGTACACGGTCCATGGGCGCGGAGCTTAACGTGCGCAGGCTGCCGAGGCGAACGTTTGCTCAAGGTGGCCGGCGCGGGATTTCCCGGATTACCTCGCTTCCGGGAGGAAGAGCGGGAGCCCTGACCGCCGTCGGTCAGGGCTCCCGCGGAACACAGGGAGCGGGGTCGAACTGGGTCCCGGCAGCCGTAACCGGAGGTTCAGAGGGAGAGTGCGTAGCACGCTGAACCTGGATTCGCCCCGCTCAAATTCGGACTCGAGATCGCTCCCATGAACTGGTACTCGTGCGCACGTGGTCTCTTGAGCAGCGCTGGTGCCACAGGCCAGCCATGGCGTGCCCGACTGGCGTGCGCATATCCCTTGGGCGGGTTTTGCGGACCCGCATGATTCCGTGCGCCCAGGAAGATGACACCGTCGGCCGCGTCCGGGACATTCGGGCGGTGCGCGGCATGCACTTTTGGTTCGCTTCACGTGGAGGCTTTTCCGATAACTGGAGGGCGGCGCCCGAAAAAAAAGGCGCGGTGCGAGACAGACAAGATGATCCTGTTGCGAACGAACAACGGATGCACAATGAGGCGGCCGTGCTGGTGGCCCGGCGCCTGGCGGTTGGGCTTGGCACTGTGGGTGGGCTGGCTGGGCATCGCGGCGACCGGGCGGGCGCAGGACGCGGTGGAAGCCCGCGCCTTTCGCGCCGCGGCACGGGCCTTTCAGGACGGCATCTACGACCTGGCCGCGCGTGAGTTCGGACAGTTCGTCCAGCGGTTCCCTGCGTCACCCCACGTAACGGAAGCGGTGCTTTTGCACGCGCGGGCCGCCCTGCGAATGCAACAGGCGTCCGTGGCCATCGATCTTCTCACCACCAACGCGCCGCGGGCCGGCCCGCTGGCCGATG
>DATLZF010000791.1:0-2769 GCA_035574135.1 Candidatus Methylomirabilota bacterium | reverse complement strand
CTCCCGAGCCGGCCCATCAACGCGGCGGCATGACGACGGCAACCACCGCCAAGGCGGGCTGCAGATACCGTTCCGCCACTTCCCTCACCTTACCTCGCGTGACGGCTTCGTAGCACGCGTCCTCGGTTTCGGCGTTCTGGTAGCCCAGCCCGTAGATTTCATCGAGGGCCGTGGTCAGGGCGAGACCTCCGAGCTCCTGGCGGGCGATTTTCTTTTGACCGATGATCTTGGCCTTGGAACGGGCCAGTTCCTCATCCGTCAGGCCGTGCGTGCGCAACGTCTCCGCCTCCTTCAACATCTCCTCCTCGACCAACGCGGCCTTGGCGGGATCGGTGCCGGCGTAGAAGGCGAAGTATCCCGGCACCAGCCCAACGAGGTTCTGGGCGCCGACGTAGTACGCCAGGCCAAGTTTCTCACGAATGCGCGTGAACAGACGGGATCCCAGATCGCTGCAAGCCTCCTGAAGCAACTCGAGGGCGAAGCGGTCTCCGCTCTGCATGGACACTCCCGGATAACCAATGACGACCACGGCCTGTTTTTTGTCCCGCGTTTCCACCACCCGCCGGCCGGGCCGTGGCTGGATCGCCGGCAGGCTGCCAAAAGCCTCGGCGCCCCGCGGCCAGTCCGCCAGACGGCGCTCGACCGCAGCGCGCAGTTCGGAGGCCTTCACGTCGCCAAAGATCGCCAACACGCAGTTGTTGGGCACCACCAGGGTCTGATGCATTTGGTGCAGAAGGGCCAGCCCCAGCGCCTGGACGCTGGCCTCAGTCCCGGTGGAATGCAGACCATACGCTGCGTCGCCGAAGAGCTCCCGCCGCATCAGGCGGTTGGCTGTGAGAAGCAGTTCGTCCTTCTGCGCCCGAATCTGCGCGAGTTGAATCTGTCGTTCCCGCTCAAACGCCTCGGCTGGAAACGACGGATGACGCAACACCTCGACCAGCAGGTCCAGGCCGAGATCCAGGTCCTGGCTCATCACCTCGGCGGTGACACCAAAGCTGTTGTTGCCTCCGTAGGTGTCGAGATGGCCGCCGACCGATTCGATCTCGGAGGCCAGTCGACCGGCGTCCCGATTGACCGTGCCCTGGAGCAGCATCTTGGCCAGCAACAGGGTGGCGCCGTTGGTCTCGGGCGTCTCCGCCAGCACCCCCCCCCGGCAGACGGCCCGCAATTCGACGAACGGCAGGCGGTGGTCTTCCTTCACCAGCAGGCGCAGGCCGTTGGGGAACTCGATTTTCTGAATCGCCGCGTCGGCGAACCTCTCGGCCGCCTCCACCACTGCAGGCGCGGTGCCCCTGGGCAGGAGGGCGTAGAGCGTGCGGTTTTCCGGAGTGAGATACTCCCGGGCGACGCGCTGCAAATCGGCGGGAGCAATGCGTTTGACGGCGGCGAGGTAACGGGCCGAGAAGTTCAGGTCGCTGGCGGCCATCCAGTTGCTGCCGAGATCCTGAGCCTGGCCCTGCATGGTCTTGCGACTGGAAAGGGTGGCGGCGACGAACTGCTTCACCGCCTTGGCCAGCTCCGCCTCGGAGATCAACTCGCTCTTCATCCGCTCGACCTCGGCCAGCATTGCCTCGCGGGCAGCGGTGAACTTGTCCGCATCCACCACGGCGCTCATGCCCAGCAAGCCCGGGTTGCCCGGGCTGTAGGTCCACGCATCGACGGAGTTCACCAGGGCCTTCTTCTCGCGCACTTCCTGGTAGAGCCGCGAACTGCGCCCGCCGCCCAGCAGCGTCGCCAGCACGTCCAGAATCGGCACGTCCGGGTGCCGCACGTCCGGGATGTGCCAGCTCAGATGGAAGTGCCCCAGTTCGATGGCGGCCTCTTCGATCACCTCCCGCGCTGCCGTCTGGCGCGGCTCCAGCGGCGGGATCGTCATCGGCAACGGCCGCGCCCGCGCATTGGCAAAGGCCTGGCGAATCTGCGCCTCGACCTCGCGCGCGTCGATGTCGCCCACCACGACAAAGAAGAGGTTGTTGGGCGCGTACTTTTCCCGGTAGTAGTCGCGGATGTCGGCGGGCCGGAGCTGGTTGAAGATGTCGGGATAACCGATGACGGTGAATCGGTACGGGCTTTTGACGTAGGCCGTTTCGAACAACCGCCGCGCCGAACGCTGGCCGGGGTCGTCCTGATTCATGTCCATTTCCCGCCGGATCACGTCCATTTCCTTGGCCAGCTCCGCCTCGGGCAACGACGCGTTCTGCATGATGTCGCACAAAATGTCGATGGCGACCCGGGCGCCGGTGTTGGGCACGTTGATCCAATACACCGTCCGGTCGAAGGAGGTGTAGGCGTTCATGTAACCGCCGGCATCCTGCACCTCCTGGTCGATCCGCCCCGCCCCGCGCGTGGTGGTGCCTTTGAACAGCATGTGCTCGAGCACATGAGACAAGCCGGCCCCGAGCCAGCGGCCTTCGTCAATCGATCCTGCCCGGCACCAGGCCTGGGCCGAAACCACCGGCGCGCTGTGGTCCTCGCGCAAGATGAGCGTCAGCCCGTTGTCCAGGGTGATCAAGCGCACGCCGGGAGGCACGGCGGCGATTTCCGCAGTTGTCGGCTTGGTCATCACAATCCGGTTCGCGCCCTGCAAGGGCGCACGACCCTAAGCAGGAGCCACACCGAAATCAAAGGTGGAATCGCCCGCAGCAGGAGAACGATTCGGGGAAGGCACCCCCGTCCCCTGTCCACGCGGCGCCAGTCGCCGAATTCGTATGCTCTTCAATCCCGCACCGGCTGCGCGGGCGCCGCCGTGGCCGCGGAACGGCTCGGAAG
>DATLZF010000790.1:0-3419 GCA_035574135.1 Candidatus Methylomirabilota bacterium | reverse complement strand
CACGAGGACGTTTTCGGGCTTGATGTCGCGGTGCACGACGCCGGCGTCGTGGGCGTATTGAAGCGCGTCGCAAATCTGCGGGATGATCTGCAACGCTTCACGAGGCGTGAGTTGGTGGCCCTGCTCCAGGAAACGAAGGTTGGCGCCGTCCACGTACTCCATGATGAAGTAGTGCAATCCACCGGCCTGACCGAACTCGTGTACGGTGACGATGTTGGGATGGTTCAGGCGCGCCAGGGCCCGGGCCTCGCGATTGAAGCGCTCGGCGAACCCCGTGCCACCCGCGCCGGTGGCGGGGAGGATCTTGAGGGCGACGAGACGGTCCAAAGCGGGCTGTCGGGCCTTGTAAACGGCGCCCATGCCGCCGGCGCCCAACAGCTCGAGGATTTCCAACTGCGGAAACAACTTCGCCACCTCGGTGGGCGGCGGAGGCTCGAAACGCGAGGGCAGGGCGCCCTCCCCGGTGTCGGCGCCTTGCGCGAGCAGGCAGGCCGGGCACAGACCCGCCAGCGCGCCGGCTGGCATCGGCTTCCCGCAGGTCGGACATGGTGAGGTCTCTTGCAAAGTGCTGCTCATAGTTGTTACTCGTTTGCTACCCACCTCAGAAGCATTTTCGCCGAGTCGTTACCGGAGATCTTCGCCGGCAAGGCGGCATCACGCCGAGTGCGGGGCGACGCAGGCCCGCTTTGTGTCATCGTCGTCCCCTCCATGGGGGGGGCCGCAAGCGGCGCTCTTATCGTGTTTCGGTGACCGCACTTCTGATCGCACGACGCGTCTTCTGGCCGCTTGTCAGGCGTGGGTTTTGTGACTAGAAAAGCTCATGAACCGCCGCCAATTCCTGAAGACCAGTTCCACGGCCGCCCTCGCTTTGTCCGCTCTGCCCGCCTATGCCGCCGAGTTCGCCGACATGAAGAAGCGCGTCGGTCTCATCGGCACGGGCTGGTATGGCAAGTGTGATCTTTTCCGCCTCATCCAGGTGGCGCCCGTCGAGGTGGTGTCGCTGTGTGATGTCGATCGCAACATGCTCAACGCCGCGGCCGACATGGTTGCCGCGCGCCAAGTGTCGAAGAAGCGCCCGCGCCTCTACTCGGATTATCGAAAGATGCTGCGAGAAAAGGATCTGGACCTGGTGCTCATCGGCACGCCGGACCACTGGCACGCGCTGCCGATGATCGAGGCTGTGCAGGCCGGGGCCGACGTGTACGTGCAAAAGCCGACGAGCGTCGATGTGGTCGAGAGTCTGGCCATGTTGGCCGCGGCCCGGAAATACAAGCGCGTCGTCCAGGTCGGCACGCAGCGCCGGAGCACGGCGCACCTGATCGAGGCGCGCAACGACATCATCAAGGCCGGCAAACTGGGGCATGTTGGCCACGTTGAAATCTGCTGCTACTGGCACATGCGCGCCCGGGCCACGCTGGCCGAGGCGCCGGACATCCCGCCGCCGGATTACCTTGATTACGAGATGTGGACCGGGCCGGCGCCCATGCGGCCGTTCTGCAAGCTCACCCATCCGCGCGGCTGGCGCGCTTTCATGGAATACGGCAACGGCATTGTGGGCGACATGTGCATCCACATGCTCGACATGGTGCGGTGGATGTTGGATCTGGGCTGGCCCCGGCGCATCAGCTCGCAGGGGGGCATCCTGGTGGACAAGGCCAGCCGCGCCAACATCACGGACACGCAGACGGCCACCTTCGAGTTCGACGGCTTGAACGTGGTGTGGACCCACCGCACCTGGGGCGCGGCGCCGGATCCCAAGTATCCCTGGTCGGCGACGCTTTATGGCGACAAGGGCACTCTCAAAGCCAGCGTTTTCGGCTACGACTTCATCCCGCAGGGCAAGGGCGATCCGATCTCGCGCAGTGTGAAGCCGGACGAGGAGAGGGGACTCGAACAGTTCCCCGAGGACCGGACCGAGAAGGATCTGGAGAAGCATTGCGCACCGGCCATTCGAGACCACATGAAGGATTTCCTGCGGGCGGTGGCCAACCGGAGCAAGCCGGTGGCGGACATCGAGCAGGGGGTCACCTCATCGGTGTCCAGCATCCTGGCCAACGTCGCGATGCAATTGGGCCGGACGCTCACGTGGGATGCCGCCCAGGCACGGGTGGTGGGCGATGACGAGGCCAACCGGCTGTTGCGCCGGCCGTATCGCGGCGACTGGGTTCACCCCGAGCCCGACAAGGTTTGAACGGCCTCGCGTGGTGAGAACCGCAATGCTGACCTCGCCCGGTTTGGTTTTCACCGTCATGGCGGCGGCGTTCTGGTTTGGCGCCTGGTCGGCGGAAGCCGAGAACTGGCCCAAGTTCCGAGGCTGGCGGGGCGACGGCACCAGCGGGGAAAGCAACGTGCCGCGGCGTTGGGGAACGGAGGAGAACATTCTTTGGAAGACCCCCATCCCGGGTGAGGGGCATTCCTCGCCCATTGTTTGGGGCACGAACGTGTTCGTGACCAGCGCCATCCGGGAAACCGGCCAGAGGGTGTTGTTGCGGCTGGAGACGCGCCGCGGTGCCGTGCTCTGGCAGCGGGTGGTGGCGACCAGCGAGATCGAGCCCATGCACCGCGAAAACAGCGCGGCGTCCTCGACGCCGGTGACGGATGGCACGGCGGTTTTCACTTCTTTCCAGGTGGGAGATCGCGTGGACCTGCGCTGCTTCGATTACCAGGGCCGGCAGGTTTGGGCGGCGCAGCCGTTGCGCTACCAGGGGGAACACGGCTACAGCCACTCACCGATTCTCCATGGCCAGTGTTTGCTCCTCGATTGCCGGCAGGAGGGCGAGGCCGCCGTGCTCGCGCTGGACCGCAAGACGGGACACATTCGCTGGCGGGCGCAGCCCGCAGCGCGGCGCATCTCGCATGTGCCACCCCTGTTGATCCAGGACAGGGGGCGTGTCCAACTCGTCGTTTGCGGCAGCGGAGAGATTCGCAGTTACCACCCCGAAACCGGCGCGCCGTTGTGGTGGTGCCGCAGCCCGAGCGATGTCGCGGTGTCCGGCTTGGCTTACGGCGACGGGATGATCTTCGCCACGGCGGGCTATCCGACCCGCACGCGCATGGCAGTGCGGGCTTCGGGCGTGGGCGATGTCACGACGACGCATATCGCTTGGACCCATCGCCGGCAGGTCACTTACGTGCCTTCGCCGGTCTTTCACGACCATCATCTTTACACCGTCACGGATGATGGCCTGCTTTTTTGCTTTGCCGCCCGGACGGGCGAGCCGGTGTGGGAACATCGGCTGGGCGGGCGTTTTCGCTCCTCCTTGGTGATGGCAGACGAGCACATCTACGCCACTGACGACAACGGCGCGACGACGGTGTTCGAGGCGACGCCGAAAGCGTTCCGGGCGGTCGCCACCAACCGGTTGGGTGAGCCCTGTTACGCCACGCCGGCCATCTCCGGCGGGTGCATCTTTCTGCGC
>DATLZF010000789.1:0-2691 GCA_035574135.1 Candidatus Methylomirabilota bacterium | reverse complement strand
TTGTGCGGCGGCAAAATTCCCCGCCTTGTATTCTTTCAGCGCGAGGGCGGAGGAGGCCGAAGCCACCGCCGGCATCGTCAGAAGGAGCAGAGCGACCGCGCGGGGGGCGGGCGCCCCGGCACCGGTCCGGGCCGGTCGGAGGCGGGCTGATGCCCGACCGCGCTCGGGCAGGAACATCTCCACCAGCAACAACGCGATCGCCGCCCCGACAAACCACTGGTACCGCTCGTAATGACGCTTGACCTGCCGCGCGGCAAACTCGCTCTTTGGCAACGGGGCCAACCCCCGCTCGTAGAGGAGATCCATCGTGTTCGCGCCGCTCATCGCCATGAAGAAGCCGCCGGTCACTTGCGCGATCTGGCGCAGGAGCGCCTCGTTCAGCCGCGATTTCACGGCGTTGCCGTTTTCATCCCGGATGAAATCGCCGCGGCCCTTGGCGTCGTAGGTGCGCAGCATCTCGCCGTTGGGTGTGCCCACGCCAATGGTGAAGATGCGCATTCCCTTTTTCGCCGCGGCCTGCGCGGCCTCGACCACCTGGCCATCGTGGTCCTCGCCGTCGGTGAAGAGCACGAGGGCTTTGTGGTTGTCATTGTTGTCCTTGAAGGCGCCGAGGGCGGTGCGGATGGCCTCGGCCAGTGCCGTGCCGCCTTGGGGGATGATGTTCACGTCCAGCGCGTTGACGCTCAGGCGAAAGGCCTCGTCGTCCACCGAAAGCGGGCTTTGCAGGAAAGCCGTGCCCGCGAAGGCCACCAGGCCGACGCGGTCCGTGCGGGCCAGGCGTTTGAGGTCCAACGCGGCGAGCTTGGCCCGGGCCAGGCGGTTGGGCGCCACGTCATCCGCCAACATGCTCTTGGAGGTGTCGATGGCCACGATGATGTCCAGCCCGCGTTGTTTGGCCTCTTCCCAGCGGAACCCCCATTGCGGGCGCGCCAGCGCCACCACCAACAGCGCTGCTGCCATGACCAGCAAGGCCATGCGCCATTTCCATCGGGCCGCCGAAACGCCGACGGTCAGGCTCTGCCAGAGTCGTGCGCCAATAAACTGCGCCATCAACTGCAACCGTCGCCGCCAGGACCACGCGAAAAACACCACCAGCCCCGGCACCAACAGGGCGAGGAACCAGAGCAGTTGGGGGTGCTCAAAACGCATGGGATGCCCCGTCCCTTCTGGGGCATGGTTCGTCCGGGCCGTGTGCGGAGGGCGGCGGGACTCCCTCCTGGCCGGCGGACCCGCGAGTGTTGATCTTCCCCTTCATGGCAAGCGCCTCCAGATGGTGTGGGCCAGCAGGACTTCGAGCAACAGCAGCCCCAGCCCCGGTACCACCACCCAGGGGAACAACTCCTCCACCTGGACGTATTTCTTCACCTCGGCCTCGGTTTTCTCCAGTTGATCGATTTCATCGTAAATCCGCCGCAGGGTGTCGGCGCTGTCGGCGCGATAGTATTTGCCGCCCGTTTTCTGGGCAATCGCCCGCAGGGTGTCCTCGTCGATGTCCACCGGCACGTTCTCGTAATACTTCCGGCCGAACACATCGCGCACCGGCATGGGCGCGGTGCCCCGGGTGCCCACGCCGATGGTGTAGGTCTTGACGCCCAGCGCTTGCGCCGCCTCGGCCGCCGTCATGGGCGGCACCTTGCCGGCATTGTTCTGGCCGTCCGTCATCAGGATCACGATCTTGCTCTTCGATTTGAGTTCCCGGAGGCGGTTGATGGCGGCGGTCAGCCCCGCGCCGATGGCCGTGCCGTCCTCGATGGTGTGGAGCTCGAGTCGGTCGAGGTTGGCCCGCAGCACGTCGTGGTCGAGCGTCAGCGGGCAGGCGATGTAGGCGCGGCCCGCAAAGGCGACCAGGCCGATGCGGTCGTTGGGCCGCCGGTCGATGAACCGGCCCAGCACGTCCTTGGCGATAACCAGGCGGTTGACCTGTTCGCCCCGCAGACGGAAATCCTCGGACTCCATGCTGCCGGACAGGTCCAGCGCCACCACGATGTCGATGCCGCTGGCGCGCACGGAGGTTTCGCTTTCGATCCTTTGCGGTCGCGCCAGCCCGATGATCAGCAGCGCCAGCGCCAGCCAGCGCAGCGCCGCCAGCATGCGCCCGGCGCGGTTCCGGCGCAGGTCGGACACGCCCTTGAGCAACTGAACCGAGGAATACAGGAACGCCGCCTGCCGCCCGTGCCGGCCGCGCCACCACGCCAGCACCGGCAGCGCCAGCAGGAGCGACAGGAGGTATGGATGCGCGAAGGTCACAGGGGCGGCGGTTGGCTATCGGCCATTGCCGGGCAGCGGCGGCGGCGGCGTTCCCGGTGGTGTCGCGGGGCTGACCGCAGCTTCGCCCGACGGGACCGGCTCGAACCGGGTTTCGTCCACCAGACGGAGCGCGCTCTCGTGCAGCTCCCGCAGCGCCGCCTCGGTGGGCTCGAAGCGGGCGAATTTCACCAGGTCGCAACGCTGAAGGAAATCCGCCAGGCTCGCCTTCTGATCCGGCAGCAGGTGCGAGGAGGACTGCATCTCGATCAGGAACTCCTCGGTGGTTCGCTCCGGGGCCCGCAGGTGGAAACGTTCCTCGAGATAGGTCCGCAACGCCTGCGAGACGAGGAAACAGAACTGGCGGGCGTCGGCCAGATGCGCCAGCGCCTCCTCGAGCCGGCGGCGGGCGCGCACGTGCGGCGGCACCGGGGGCGGCGTGTCGGT
>DATLZF010000788.1:0-3432 GCA_035574135.1 Candidatus Methylomirabilota bacterium | reverse complement strand
GCGGCAGGTCGAGGCCATGATGCGAGCGGCCGGCGTTCTGGCGGCGGACGAGGCGCAATCGATCCCGGACCGGAGCGCCGCGGCGCGCTTGCTGGCACGCGATCCGGCACGGCGAGCGGAGGCGCTGGCCCTGCTCCGGGCCTGGTTGGAGCCCGCGCGACCTGGCGAACTGCAACGGGAGGCCGTCGCCGCTCTGGCGCTCACCGGCGACGCCGCCGTTGCAGACGTGTTGCTTGCGGCCTGGCCGTCTCTCTCGCCCGGAACACGCGCGTTGGCGGCGGAGGCGTTGTTTTCCCGCGAACCGTGGACGCTGGCTGTGTTGGAACGTGGGCGCATTGGCGATCCGCTGGTGCTGGATGCGACCCGCAAGGCGCAGTTGCTTCAACATCCCTCGGCACGGGTGCGCGAAGCGGCGGGCAGGCTGTTCAACTCGGGAGTGGCCTCGGGCCGGGCCGGCGTCATCGAGGCGTTCCGGCCGGCACTGCAACTGGTGGGCGAGGCCGGGCGCGGCGAAGCGATTTATGCCCGCTTGTGTCTTGCGTGTCACCAGCGCAACGGGCTCGGCGTGGAGATCGGTCCGGACCTGCGCTCGGTGGCGTCGCATCCGCCGGACAAGCTGCTGGTGAACATCCTTGATCCCAACGCCGATGTGCAGCCGGGCTTCCACGCCTATCACGGCCAACTGGCGGACGGCACCGAGCTTTACGGCCTGATTGCCGCGGAGACGGGCAACAGTGTCACGTTCAAGCTCACGGACGGTTCCA
Source organism: Candidatus Methylomirabilota bacterium (assembly GCA_035574135.1). Lineage (GTDB taxonomy): Bacteria > Verrucomicrobiota > Verrucomicrobiia > Limisphaerales > DATLZF01 > DATLZF01. The sequence continues at coordinate 2,668 of DATLZF010000788.1, read as the reverse complement.
CACGGGTGGTCGCGCGCGAGGACCTCGCGCGGTTGGAAGGCGCCCGCGCGTCGTTGATGCCCGAAGGCCTGGAGGCTGGCATGAGTCAACAGGACATGGCGGACCTGATCGCGTTCCTGCGTACCGGAGCGCCGCGGGCGCAGACGGCGGGGGACACCGTGGCCGATTTGCGCGTGGGTGCCGCGGCGGTGAACCTTCGGGCGGATGACACCATGCCACTGGCGGGCTATCTGGAGAACCGCTTCACGAAGGAGCAGGAGGGGGAGCTGCGGGCGGTGGCGGTCGTGATTGAAAAGCCGGGCAGCGGCAAGGTGGCCGTGGTCGCATGCGACGTTCTCTGGGTGACGCGCGCCATGGTGGATGCGGCCGTGGCGGAGATCGAACAGACGACCGGCATTCCGGCGTCGCACGTCCTCGTCAACGCCACCCACACCCATCACGCGCCCGGCACTGCGCCGGCGCACGCGTTTGGCTGGTCGGAGAAGTTTGTCGAAGAGGTGCGGCGGGGGATCGTGGAGTCCGTGCGGCAAGCCAACGGGCGCCTGGCCGGGGCGACGCTGTTCTTCAACCTGGGGCAGGAACACTCGGTGGGCGCCAACAGCCGGCTGCTCCTGCGCGACGGCAACGTTTCCTGGCTCAATCCGATGGCCGAAGCCGGCGAACTCGTGCAGCCGACCGGGGCGTTCGATCCGGAACTGCCCGTGCTTGATTTCCGGAGTCCTGAAGGCCGGACGCGGGCGCTGATCTTCAATCACTCCACGCACACCATCGGCACTCGCAGCGGGCGCGATGTGCGTTCTCCCGGGTTCTATGGTCTGGCGGCGCAGGATCTGGAGCGCGAATTGGGCGGTGTGGTGAACTTCCTCGAGGGCGCCTCGGGATCAACCCATAACATCCGCGGCGTGCCGGTGCCGCTGGCCATTGAGCGGCTCAAGCGCGTCGTGTTGCAGAGCCGGTCGCAAGCCACATCCCGGCGTGTGACGCGGGTGGCGGCGCTCAAACGGCCGTTCACCTTCCGCGTGCGCACGTTCGACGAGGCCGAAGAAGCGGCCCGGGTGGAGCGCTACGCGCAGGTTTATGCCAAGCCGGCCGCCGGGCGCATCGCGGAAATCTTTGCCGCCGCGCGCCGGCAGTTGCGCCCGCACCAGGGCGAGGAGCGGACGACCTGGCTGCAGGTGCTGCTCATTGGGGACATCGCCCTGGTCGGCGTGCCGGCGGAGTATTTCACCGCGTTGGGGCTGGACATCAAGCGGCGGTCGCCCTTCCCGGACACCTACGTGGCGGAACTGGCCAACGACTGGATCGGCTACCTGCCGGATCGCGAGGGCCACCGGCTCGGCGGGTATCAGACATGGACCGGTCTGCACAGCTACGCCGAGCCGGGCACCGGGGAGCGCATGGCGGACGAGGCGGTGAAAATGCTGCAGGAGCTGGCGGCGGCACGTTGATGCCGGGCGAGATGTGAATCGCGGTTTCGACTGTGGTCCCAGCCGGGATTGAGGATGACGCAGGGGAGCGGCTTCCATGATAAGGCGCCCGTCGGGCGAATTTGGGACCGCGGTTTGTGGTCGGCGATCGCGGCGAGCCCGCGCGTGGTTTTGCCGGTTTTTCATTGGAGGAACTTCGCCGTTGACAAGCGAGCAGGGTTGCCTCAGACGAGAAGGCGTTCCGTAAACCGACGAAAGGATTAGACACTCGGACCTAAAGACCATCCAACCAGTTTGCGCAGCTTCGGCTGCGGTCTCATCGGAAAACCGGCAGTTCTCCTTTCCGCGAGATCAAGTCGAGCGCGCGCCATCCGGCGCGCCTCGATGCATTCTTCGTTGAGGCGCCTGCCGGTGCCTGAAGTGAGGGTGCGTTGAGTGTCGCGCCCTTTCTGTTCCCATAGCCGTCGGTTCGCCCAGGAGAGCAAAGGAGGTTGTTCCATGAAGAGAATGAAGTTCGTATGGCATGCCCTGACATCGAGTGTGGTGGCGTGGATGGGAACGGTGACGATCGCCGGGCCGGTGTTGCCGCCGTGGCCGGAGGGGGCGCTCAAGCACTGGCGGTTCAACGCGGCGGCGGAGTTCGCCTCGGAACGCACGGCGCCGCTGGATCATGCGGGGGTGTTGAGCGTGGAGAGCTGGTCGGGCTGGGCGTTGCAGGTGGCCGGTGCGAGTCCGGCGGTGATCCGCTTCCCGGGCCGCGATGCAACCGGGCGACCCAATCTGACTCTCGATCAAGGCTCGGTGCGGTTTTGGTTCCGGCCGGACTGGAACAGTGGCGCGGGGCCGGGCGTGGCGGCGCCGTTGTTCGAGGTGGCGGCGGTGTCGGGCCGGTTGTGGAGCGGGTGGAGTCTGGAGGTGAGCGCGGACGGTTCGCGCCTGGGGCTGGTGGTGCAGGGCAACGCGGTGGGAGAGGAATGGTTGCTGGAGACGCCGATCGGTTGGCTGGCCGGTCGGTGGCACGAGGTGGTGGTGAGCTACGCGGCGGAGGCGACGGCGTTGTACGTGGATGGATTGCTGGTGGCGCGGGGCGAGGGGTTGAGGCTCGGCTCGGTGACGGTGGGGGACGCGGACGTGGGTTTCAGTCTGGGCAGTGATGTGGCCAGTGGCACGCGGCTGGCGCAGGGGCAGTTCGAGGAGTTATCGACGTATGATTACGTGTATCCGGCCGAGGGGGTGGCGCG
>DATLZF010000787.1:0-2608 GCA_035574135.1 Candidatus Methylomirabilota bacterium | reverse complement strand
TTTATGACGCGGTGCTCGTGGGCACGTCGCTGCTGCTGGCGCCGGGAGGAATTGCGGCGGAGCTTGGCGCATTCGAGGCGGCGCTGGCGTCGGCTCCGGGACCGCTGGCTTCGGCCGATGCGCGGTGAACAGACCCGACGTCCGGCATCGGCCTCTCGTGTCTCATGTCCGCTTTCGAAATCTTCACGGCCCGCACCGACGACGAGATTCGGCGCTGCTTCCCGGTGATGGTGGAATTGCGTCCCCATTTGGAGATCGGGACATTTGTCGAGAGGGTTCGGCGCCAGGAGCGAGACAAGGGGTTTGTGCTCGCGGCCTTGCAGGTGGCGGGGCTGGTGCAATCGGTGGCGGGTTACTGGGTTGCCGAATTCCTCGCGTGGGGGCGGATTCTGTATGTGGACGATCTGGTGACCCGCGAGGACGCGCGATCCCAGGGTTACGGGCAGAAGCTTCTGGCGTGGCTGATCGAGCGGGCGCGGGAGGCCGGTTGTGACGAGTTGCATCTCGATTCCGGCGTGCAGCGCTTTGGGGCGCATCGGTTTTACTTGCGATCCGGGATGGACATCACGTGCCACCACTTCGCCATGAAATTGAGGTAAGCCGGCCTGTGGCATGGGTGACGGGGGCGGGCGGATTGATCGGCAGCCACTTGGTGGGTCTGGCGCGGGAGTGCGCGCCGGCCTGGGAGGTGCGCGGGCTGACGCGGCGCGATCTGGATTTGACTGATTTCGCCGCCGTGCGTGGTGCGTTTGAGCGAGACCGGCCCGGGCTGGTCATTCATGCCGCGGCGTTGAGTCGCACGCCGGCCTGCGAGGCGGAGCCGGCGTTGGCCCGGCTGTTGAATGTGGAGGTGACCCGTGTCCTGGCGGAGGCGGCTGCTGATGCCAGGCTGGTTTTCTTGTCGAGCGATCTGGTCTTCGATGGCCGGGCGGGGAACTACGACGAGTCGGCCACGCCGCACCCGCTCAACGTCTATGCCGAAACCAAGGTGGCGGCCGAGCAAATCGTGCGGTCGCACCCGCGACACCTGGTCGTCCGCACCTCGCTCAACGCCGGGATTTCTCCGACCGGCGATCGCGCGTTCAACGAAGCTCTGCGCCGCTCCTGGGAGATGGGCCGGGAGGTGACGTTGTTCACCGATGAATTCCGCAATCCGATTCCTGCCGAGGTAACGGCGCGAGCCGTTTGGACGCTGGTGGTGCAGGGGCGCACCGGGTTATTCCACGTCGCGGGTAGCGAGCGGCTGTCGCGCTGGGAGATCGGGCGGATCTTGGCCGAGCGCTGGCGGCATTTGTCGCCCCGGCTGGTGTCGGGCTCCTTGCGTGGGCATGGCGGGCCGGCGCGATCGCCGGACACCACGTTGAACTGCGCCCGGGCGCAGGCTGTGCTGCCATTCCCCTTGCCACGCTTCAGCCAGTGGGTGGCCGAGGGCGGGGCGGTTTGAGGGGAATTCGCCCGAGCCACCGGCCATTCCGTCGCCCGAGGGCGGGACCGAGATTCGGAGATCAGCGGGGAGGGGAGCGATCGCCATTGGCCGGCGCCGTGGCAGGCGAGCCTTGGCAGCGGGCATCGAGCTCATCGAGTTGTCGGAGTGTTGCGCGCACGAGGGCAGGGGGGGAGGGGGCGGTGCCGGCGGGGCGCTTGTCGAGGTAAGTGTAGAGCGTTTTGCGATAGGCCTCTGCGAGGGGAACGGCGCGACCTGACAGCCGCGGGCGGATGGAATCGAGCAGTTGAATCTTCTGTTGCAGCAACGGCACCTGGCGCGCGGGGTCCCACTCGGCAATGACGGCCTGCAGTTTCACGCGCGTGTCGAGCGGCAAATCCTCGGCGCGGGTGCGGATCTGCACGGGCGTTTCGAGCAGCTCCTCCAGCCGACGGCAAGCGTCGTTCTCGGGCCAAAGCGAGAAGGCATCGCGCCCGGAAGCCAACACGGTCTGGAGCGTCCACCATTTGTCGGCCTCCACGAGGCGCGGGAAGTAGGGTTGAAACTCGCGCAGGAAGGTGGTCTGCCAGTTCCAGTTGTCGGCGGCGTGGGTGACGAGGCGCCCAAGGCGGGCCGGTCCGTCGCGCAGTTCCAGGAGGCTGTGAACAAAGAGTTGGGCGCAGCCGATGAACAGAGCCTTCTCGGCGGGGGTCATCTCCGCCTCGGGGGGCGGAAAGCAAAGATCATCGAGGCGCAGCGGCGGTTGCTGGCGGAGCAGTGCCCGGATCTCCCGCAAGGGATCCGCATGGCGGCGGCGATCGACCAGGCTGGACCGGGGCTCGGGGATAAACGGGGCGGGCTCGCTCGCGATCAGTGTCGCCGCCAGGCCGGGGCCCAGCCAGGGTGGCAGGTCGGCGGCGTGTTGCCGGGCGCGTCGGTTGGCGATCTCCATCAGGATGACCTGCACCGCAGCCTGGACGAAACGAGCCGCTTCCAGGTGTTCCGGCACGTGCATTCGATACGACCACTGGTCGGGATGTTGGACGGACGTGACGACGATGGGAGCGTTGTGCTGCGGTGTGGGATGAAGCGAGACGTAGATCGTGTCGCGCCAGTCATTGGGCAGGTGCAGGCGTGCCGTGACGGCGGATCTGATGCGCTCCAGCGCCACGGCGGTTACGGGCG
>DATLZF010000786.1:0-8247 GCA_035574135.1 Candidatus Methylomirabilota bacterium | reverse complement strand
TCCAACTGGCCCCCGCCCTGGTGACCGGTGTGGACCTGACCCGTCAGGTGAACATGGTCCAGATCGCCGTCGATACCCTCCTGACCATGCTCCAGGAACTGCGCAAGGGGCTATCGGTGCCGCGCGTGCGCCAGCTCAACGAAAAACTCCAGTCCATCGAGGGCGACGCGGACAAGATCGTGCTCGAGTTGTTGCGCGGGCTTTACGCCAGCAACCACGAGGCGGTCCGCGTGGTATTCCTCAAGGACCTGTTCGAACTTTTCGAGAAGGTGACCGATCGTTGCCGCGACGCCGGCAACGTCGTCGTGCGTATCGTGCTCAAGAGCGCCTGAGCAGCCCCGGCCTTCAGGCCCCTTGGAGACCGCGCTCGAAATGCCGCGCGATGTCGATGCGCGCCGCGGCGGCATTCGCGATGAACCGCTTGATCCCCGGAGACAACAGGCCCGTCCCCGGGCTCAGCCGGCTGCGCACCACCCGTTTGAGCAACTGGATCAACACCCACTTCAACAACGCCCGGTTCTCCTTCCGAAACCGGGCGACCGTGGCGGGGGCCACCGGCCCCGCCGGATCCAGCGCCCGGATCATCGCCTCCATTTCGTAGCGCAGCGCGATCTCGGCCGATTCCCAAACCTCCGTTGCGTAACCGAACGCAATCAGACAGAGCAGCAGCTTCGGGCGCTGGCCCGGGTTGGCGCGCAGGAAATCCACCACCTCCGGATTCCCCCAGTCCAGCGAGCTTACCTCCTCCACAATCCACGCCCACAGCGTTTCCTTTGGGACCCACTCGGAAAGATCCCACGGCAGGGTAATCGCCCCTGCCTTCGCCGGCGACTGCGCTGAGCTGTTCATCGGTCCCTCTGCAACCTGGCTGAGCATGGCTTCAGGGCCCGCCCGCGGTCAATGGCCGTTCACCGATACAGTCACTGGCCCGGCTGGCGCCGCGGGTGGCGCGTGGCTTCACCGCCGGCTCAGGTCCCTTCCAATCCGCTCGACACCCTCCCTCCCAGACCGCATAAATCCGCCAGGAAAACCCCGGACCAAGCCGGCTGAAACAACCATCGACAACCTTGTCCCCGGTCACGTGCACCGTGGGCGGGACAGCGCGACCATTGCACCATGAACCGCATCTACCAGGGCCGCGTCCGCAACGCGGAACTCATTGACTCCAAAACCGGCACTCCCCTCGCCGCGCCGCCCGACTGGAACTGGGAAACCGCCCTCTGGGAGCACCATGCCCTCTTCCAGGACGCGGTGAATTACTACACCCTTGCGCTCGCAGCGATGGCGGATGGGATGGTGGAGAAGGACGAGGAAGGGAAGGAAAAGCCAACGGCGATGGCGCAGTTTGCCGAGCAGATGTTCGGCAGGTGGGATGACTTCGTCCACAAAGGCGGCAAACGCGCTGGCTTGAAGCATTCGTTGGCGCGCACCTTGGGCTTGGACGCCAAGACCATCACCCGCCAGCAGTGCATTGACAGGATTTTCGGCCACGCCTTCACGAAGTTCCCAAGGCGAGCGGACGGGAAGCTCCATGATGTTTTTCGCGGCGTCATCGGCGAATTGTTCCCGGAAAAGAGCCGCGGCACGCCCCAGAAACTGGCGAACGAGGACCCCGGGTGGCTCTGTTGGAAGAACAAAGGTGGCGAGCCTCCCGCTGAGAAAACCTACCGCAATCAGCAAGGCATCTACGATTTCATGGATGCCCTGTTTCAGGCTGACGCAGAGGCGCTCAAGCAACTGTCGTCGCGATCTATCAAAGGCACTTGTTTGAGCGGTGTGGAAACGGGTGACGACAACGAAGCGTCCGATGAGAGCGGTAACCCGCCAGAAACCGACAACGAGCCAGAGGCAAATGCCACGCCTGAGGGAACCGAAGATGCGGGCTACTTGGTTGGCGAGGATGCGGTCGAGCAGCTCGAGCGATGCCTGGCCACGGCGAAAACGCTGCTCGAAGAAAAAGCGTTTTGCTCCCTGTTCAAACGTCTTGGCGGTAGTGCATTTGATACGGCAACAGAACTGGCGCGACTCGAAAAGCTCGTTCAAACCAAACGGCAAGAAGAAGAACAGCGTCGCGGGCAAAAGCCCGAATCCCCGAGCACCTTCCGCTTCCAAAACTGGAAGCGCAGCGGGCCGGGCAAGGACAACATTCGTGTCGAGTTGTTCGTGCTATTCCATTGCGACGGCGGCTCGGAATTCACCGCGACCCTGCTCAAGACCAGATTGAAGGACCGCTACACGGGTTGGCTGCTCAAGAACGACAAACGTCGTTATGTCGAGTTCGTTGAGAAATTCCGCCTCTGCGGAAGCGAAGATGGCCAGGAACCGGCCGACAAAGTGGAGAAAGCCCGCAATGCGGCAGCCAATCCGAAATACAAGCCCACCGCCACTTTCGTCGCCAAGACAGATTTCATCCCGCGACTCAAACGGGAGCTCGGCTACATCTTCCCGAGCTTCACTGCCATACGCGGGTTTCTCGCGCAGGAAGGTGACCCGGCCGAAGCAAACGGCGCGTGCAAACCGGGCTACTTCGGCTGGACGAAGTTCGACAACGCGGCCTACGAGGAGGCCATCAAGTCGCCGCACCAAATCCGCCAAAAGCAGAAGGAGCGGGACAACGAGGTGAAAAAGCTGGAAGAGCTGAAGAAGCTCTACGAAGGCAAGGGCCGCGAGAAGGGCAAAGCCGACGATGGCGAGGAGGAGGATTTTATCCCTGGTGGCTTCAACGAGTCCGGCGGCGATCCGCGCTTCGCCGCGATGCGGAGAATCCACCGGTCGCTTGGCGTTGCCGACGGGGCAGACCCGAAGGCGATTCATCGCTATGGCATCAGTCAGGCGGCCCTCCGCGGGTATGAGGAGCTGCGGGAGGAATGGAACAAAGTGGTCGAGCCGGGCGAGGCGTATTCTCCGGAAAAAGAGGCGAAGCTGAGGGAGTGCATCGCCGCCTACCAACGGCAACACCGCGATGACATGGGTGACAGCCGGTTGTTTGAGGAATTGGTCAAGCAGGGCAACTGGTGCATCTGGCAAGCGCCAACGCCGGAGCAGGAGAGGGAATGGATCAAACAACTCTACTCGACCAACATCGTCCGCGACTACCTCCGGTATTGCGACGTGTTGGAGGACTTGGAAGCAAAGAAGCGCCCGGTCCAATACACGCCCGCGGATGCGCGGGATTCACGGCGGCTCTTTGACTTCAAAGGCGCATCGCAAGGCGGCTTCGAGCATGCGGCCAACCCCGAAGGGCTTTACTTCACCACGCAAATTGCGGTGAAGTGTTGCGAACAGCCTGGCGCGCTTTATCGCCCCGTGGAGGTCCGCATTCACTACACTGCGCCGCGGCTCTTGCGGGATGAGGCGCGTCTGCTGTCGCATAACGAAGATTTGCAGTCAGCCAACTGGGTGCAACCGCTGATGCGGGCGCTGGGCATTCCCGACGACGACACGCACGATTTCAAGAAGCACGCCGTTTCACTGATGCCAGACTGGAAACCGGCCAGCCGCAATGATCGGCCCGACCGGCTGTTGCTGAACTTCGTGCTCACACCCAAGGGAGATAAGTTCATCGCCCACGTGCGCCAGCAAATGAGACGCGAGAAGTGGCCCTGGACGATGCAGTTCAATTGGAACGGCGACGGCCACGACTCGACGTTGCGATGGCCGCACGAGGACTGGTCAAAGGTGAAAGGAAAGAAGGAGTTCCCCGGCCAATGGTTTGCGCGCCCTGACCTGAAGTCGTTCCGCCTGCTCTCCGTTGACCTTGGGCAGAAGCAGGCCGGCGCTTATGCCATCATCGAAGTGAGTTGCTGCCTGTCGAGTGACGAAAAGCACAACGCGCGCTTCATCGGCAGCACCGAGCACAACGGCGACCGCCGCGACTGGTATGCGCGCGTTTTGACCACCGGGTTGCTGCGGTTGCCCGGCGAGGACGCCAAAGTTTATCGCCCGGACTTCAAGGACGGAAAGCCCGTGCCCGGCAGCAAGGACTTCCGCGAGGAACTCTCCGGTTCAGCCGGCCGAAACGCGACGCTCGCGGAGAGCCAGCAGACGCTGGATTTGCTCAAGGAACTTCACCAACTCGAACTGCTGGACGAGGACGTCCGGAAAGCCGCGACGTTGTCGGAGAAGGTCTCATTCCCGGAGCAAAACACGAAATTGCTTATCGCCCTTCGGCGGGCGCAGTCCTTTGCCGGCAAACTCCACCGTTGGATCTGGTTTCTCGATCCCCAAGACGACGTGGAGCACGAAGACCAACCCAAACGCCGTCGAACGGCCATCAAGGAAATCGCAGAGAGCGAGCCGCATGATTGGCTGAATAAGGATGCTCACGACAAAGCCAAGGCCAGAAACACGCAACTGGGTAAGGCCGAGGAAGAATCTCAGCCGCATCCCGAAATCGAGCAGGCGTTGAAAACGCAGTTGGAGCGCTTGATCCAAAAGCTGCCGGGCTGGCTGGAGACAGTTGCCAATCGAATTTACCGTTCGCGCCGCGGGCGGCTGCAATGGAAAAAACACTCGGACAAGCCGGATTGTCACCTGCTGGAGTTCACGCTGCTCTCGAAGGAGGAACGTACCCGACGGACCAGGGAAGAAGGGTGGCTTGCCGGCCAGCGGGGGCTTTCCATCGAACGCATCGAGCAGCTTGAGGAACTGCGGAAACGCTGTCAGTCGCTCAACCAGATGCTGCGCCGTGACATCGGCTGCGCGCCAAAGGCATCGCGCGACGAAAGCGTTCCCGACCCGTGCCCGACCATTCTCGCCAAGCTCGAAGAGATCAAGGAACAGCGCCGGAATCAAACCGCGCACATGATCCTCGTGCAGGCACTCGGCTTGACGCTGGCGAAACCGACCGAGCCGAGCGATGAGGCCGAAGCCCGAGAGCGCGAAGCCAAAGATAGCCACGGCGAATACGTGAAAGCGGACATCAAGGGCCGGCCCGTCACTCCCGAGGCCGGCAACCAGTGGCGCGGCATCGTTGATTTCATCGTCATCGAAGACCTCAGCCGTTACCGCACCAGCCAAGGCCGCGCCCCGCGCGAAAACAGCCGTCTGATGAAGTGGTGTCACCGGGCCATCCGCGACAAACTCAAGCAGATCTGCGAGCCGTTTGGCCTGCCGTTGGTGGAGACGCCCGCCGCTTACTCGTCGCGATTCTGCTCGCGAACCGGCGTCGCAGGCTTCCGCGCCACAGAGTTGTCGGGCGATCCAATGCAAGAGCCGAAATGGCGTTGGCGCGTGCGCAAGCCTGCGGAAGGCAAGGAGGAAACCAAAGAAAAGAAAAAGCGGCGCGAGCAGTGGGAAATTCTGTTTGAGCAGGTGAAGAAGGCCAACGAAGACGCCAAATCCAAGGGCTTGCCTGCGCGCACCCTGCTCGCGCCTGACGCCGGCGGCAGCATCTTCATCCCAATCAGCCAACTTTTGGCGGGGCACGAACGAAAGTCCAAAGGCGACCCTGTCGTCCGTTTTCAGCCGGTCGCGCTGGAGGAGAATCAACAGAAAGAGCCGAAGCTGATTCACGCCGATATCAACGCCGCCGTGAATCTCGGTCTGCGCGCCGTGGCCGATCCGCGTTTGTGGAGCATCCATTCACGGCTTCGTTCCGAACGAAAGCCGGAAATGCTTTCGAGCCAGCAACCGAAGCGCGGACGCGGCAAGAAGGCAGCCGCCCAGGCTGCCGAGATCCCCTTGGAAGACATCAAGCCGGACACGTTCTTTGTCAGCGAAAAGGAGAAACGGAAGTTCGGTGAACAGAATAAGGACAATCGTATTCAGATCCAGATCCTGGCAGCCGAGGACGCAATGAAGGCGTCTGAGCAGGCCACCGACGAAGCGGAGAAACGCCGGCTGCGGGAGCAAGCGGTCAAGAGCGTGCCCAAGGTCAGCGACAGCCGTAACCCGAACTTCTTCGCTGACATTGCCGATTTGCATACGTGGATACGCGACCACGCCGCCACCTTGCAAGGTTCACCCCCTGGCGCGCCGCAACCCAAACATCTGGTCGTTGGCGAAGCGCTTTGGGGCTATGTGAGCCAAGAGGCCTGGCGGCGTTGCATGGCCATCAACGCCGCACGCCTGCGGGCATGGGGTATTGAACCGCCGCCGGAGTGGACTGTTTGACCCGCCATGCCCGACGCCAGCCTTCAGACTCAAGGCGGCCTGGAATCCCAGCCGGTCATGCCCGTGCGGCGGCTCAACAACTTCATCTATTGCCCGCGCCTGTTCTATTTCCAGTGGGTCGAAAACATCTTTCAGGAAAACGCGGACACGGTGGCCGGCAGCCTGGTGCATCGCAACGTGGATGCGCCGTCCAACCTGGATGAGGAAAAGGCAAAGGCGCTCTCCGAAAATCTGCCCGAGGGCGCGAAGCTCCGCAGTTTGCGCCTGGAAAGCGAGTCGCTCGGCATCGTGGGCGTCGTGGACCTGGTCGAGGGCGGGCCGGACGGCGCGCAGATCGTGGATTACAAGAAGGGTTCGGCCCGGCGCACGAGCGAGGGCGAACGCGAGGCGCGCGAGCCGGAGACGATTCAAGTCGGCGCTTACGCGCTGCTGTTGCAGGAGCACGGCGTCAAAGTGTCCGGGGCGGTAATTTATTACGCGGCAGACAAGCGGCGCGTGCCGGTCGAGATTAACGAGGAACTGCTGATCAAAACGAGGCAGGCCATCGCAGAGGCCCGGGCAGTGGCGGCTTCCGGCCATTGCCCGCCCCCGCTCAAGAATGATCCGCGTTGTCTCGGCTGCTCCGCCTATCCGATCTGCCTGCCCAACGAATCACTCTGGTGGGCGCGAGCGCGAAAAGAGGCCGCGCCGGATCCGCAAATGGCATTTCCGTTCGCCGCAACGTCGCCCGACGATCTGCGCGAGAGGATTCTGGAGGCGCTGGATTTTGCCGCCGAGTCCGGCAAAGGCCCGCCCACCCTCGAACCGCCGCGCCCCGAGCATGACGATGGTGAAGTGCTGGTAGTGCAAACGCCCGGCGCGCAAATCGGCCAGCGCGGCGAGCAGTTGATCGTGAGCGTCAAGGGTGAGGAAGTCCGGAAAATTCCCGGCCAGCAGGTGCGCGCTATCTACTGCTACGGCGCGGTGCAAATGACGGCACAGGCGGTGGAGACGTGTCTTGATCTGGGCATTGACGTTTCCTACTTCAGCCCGGCGGGGCGGTTCATCGGCCTGTTGCGCGGGCTGCCCGCCAGCGGCGTGGATGCGCGGCGCGGCCAATACCGGCTGTTTGAACTGCCGGGCGTGCGCCTGCACCTGGCGCGCGAGGTCATCCGCGCCAAAATCCACAACCAGCGTGTCATGCTCATGCGTAACGGCGACGTACCGGACCGCGTCCTTTCGCTGCTGGTTGGCTTCCGCGACGCCACCGAGTCGGCGCGCGACATGACGGAGCTTCTCGGCATCGAAGGCAACGCGGCCGCGCTCTACTTCGAGCAATTCGACTCGATGCTCAAACAGCGGGAGGATTGGAAGTTCGACTGGCGCGGGCGCAATCGCCGCCCGCCGCGCGATCCGGTCAACGCGCTGCTCTCGCTGGGCTACTCCATGCTCGCCAAGGAACTCACCGGCGTCTGCCATGCCGTTGGCCTTGATCCGTTTCTCGGCTTCATGCACCAGCCGCGCTATGGCCGCCCGGCTTTGGCGTTGGATTTGATGGAAGAATTCCGTCCGTTGGTGGCGGACAGCGTCGCCATCTCGCTCGTGAATCGCGGAGAGCTTGGCGCGGAGGATTTCATCAAGAGCGCGAGCGAAACGTTCCTCAACGACGCGGGGCGGAAACGGTTCTGGGAAGCGTGGTTTCGCCGGCTCGACACCGAGGTGAGCCATCCGGAGTTTGAATACAAGATGGCGTATCGCCGGATGTTGGAGGTGCAAGCGCGGCAATTGTGGCGCTTCGTGCGCGGCGAGGCGGCGGCCTATCACGGATTCACCACGCGCTGACGCGCTGCGCGCGAATGGCAAATGGTTAATGGCAAAGGGCACAGCTGATTGCATCCCGCAGTTTGCCACCGTTTCCTTGGCCATCGGCCTTCGCAAAGCCTCTCTTTACCATCGGCACTTTACCCATTGCCCGCTTACTCTCAGCCACCCGCTAGCTGGCTCTTGCCACTTGCGCCGTAACTCAAAAATAGGTGTTACCGAAGATTGAGGCGGACGGGGGTCCGTTGACTCAAAAAGGGTGTTACCCAATTTCTCCCCAATTTGAGAACGAAGGAAGCCGGCCGGATCACCCCGGCCCGGCTTCCCTCGCTC
>DATLZF010000785.1:0-5647 GCA_035574135.1 Candidatus Methylomirabilota bacterium | reverse complement strand
GATCGAATACGCACTGGTCAGCACCCACGGCAAGACGCACGAGAGTCTCCTTCGCACGGACGCTGAGCCGCTGCATCTCCAGCTCGCCCTGCTCCTCTTGGGCGCCACCAACTCGCCGTCCAGCTCCGCCGGCACCTCTTCCGGTTCTGCCGTTTCCATTGAGATTGCGTGGAAACGGGGGTGGTGGTGGAAGCGGCGACATCTTGAAGAGCTTGTCCGAAGCCGCCGGGACAAACGCGCCCTGAGCCGCGCACCTTGGATCTACACCGGCTCCCGGACCATCGATGGTACCTTCGCGGCTCAAAGTTCGGGTTCGATCATCTCACTGATCGGTGACCCCGAGGCTTTGATCAACCGCGCGGGTGCCGACCCGGCCGACGACGAAAACTGGCTCCCCTTCGCCCGGCGCATCCCGCGGGTCAACACTCAAGTGCAAGTTTCTATCCATTTGCACACCAGATAGGTTCATCCCTTCACGATGGCCCGAACTCGTCCCCCTCTCGGGGAATCCCCGGTTTGCCCTCGGAGTTTCCCCCAAGGGTGCGCTGGCAGTCTCCTCAATTGAGAAGGAATTCGGGTCCCGCCACCGTTTCTGGCAACATGAAACTCGCGTTTCTGTTAACACTGGCTCCGATGCTGTCCCTCGGAATGGACCGCCTCCAGGCGCTCTCAATGATTGAGACCGGCAACAACGATAGAATGGTGGGACGCGCCGGCGAAATCAGCCGCTACCAAATCCTCAAGCGGGAATGGCACAGCGTGACCAATTCCGTTCGCTACACCGATCCGCAAACGGCGCGCGCGGTCACCCTGCGGCTGCTGGAGCGGCGCATCGGCTCCTTCGTGGCCCGCTTCAATCGCCCCCCCAACCACTTCGAGTTCTATGCCCTGTGGAATGCTCCGACCCAGGTCATGGAGCGACGCATCAGCCCCCGGGTGGCGGAACGCTGTCAGCGATTTGCCAACCTGTGCGAGAGCGCTCGTCGCCCCACGCAACTGGCCGGCAGCCCCCGCCTGAACGCCAAAGCCGCCTTCTGATTCCGCGCGACAGTCTCCGTGATCTCAACGCGTTGCACTTGCGACTGTCCGGCAATTTCCCGCTTGCCTTTTTGACCCCCCAACCGAACCTCTCCCGCCTCGTATGCAACAGGAATCATCCGAATCCTCAGCCATTCTGAGCCTCTTGGCTTGGATCGAAGTCAACAAAAAGAAGCTGGGGATCATCGCCATCGCGTCTGTTGCAGTGATCCTCGCCATCGTGGTGATCGTGAATTACCGGAACCAGGCCGAGACGCGAGCCAGCGAGGCACTCTCGGAGATCAAGCTGCCTTTGGGCGCCAGCGCCGAGGTTCCCGCCGGCTTGGTCGAATCCCTCCTGGCCGTCGCTCGCGACCACCAAGGCACCAAAGCGGCTGCGCGCGCCCTTCTTCTGGCGGGCGGCTACCTCTACGCGGAAAAAAAATACGCCGAAGCCCACCAGCAATTCACCCGCGTGATCCAAGACTACAGCGAAAGCGAATGGATCCCTCAGGCAATGCTGGGATCCGCCGCATCCCTCGAGGCACAGGGCAAGACCGCCGAAGCGGTCGCTGAATACGACAAGCTGCGCAAACGCTTCTCCAACCACGCGGTCACCGACGAGGCCAAGATGGCTCTCGCCCGACTCTACGAAGCCGACAAGCCGGAAGAGGCCTACAAGCTCTACGACGAGCTGGCCAAAGCCAATCCCACGTCTGGCCTCGGCGCCGAAGCCGGCCTGCGCAAGGAGGAACTCAAGGACAAACGACCGGAACTGGCGAAGCTTGACGCCCCAATCGTGGCTCCGACACCCACCCCCGGCACGGCAAACTTGGGCACCAACCGCCAGGTCGTCATCGCCACCAACCGGCCATCCCACTCCACTACCGGCGCAGCCCATAGCATCACGCTGACCAACCGCCCTGCCGCCGCCACGAACGTCATCCGGCTCCCCTCGGCTGGCACGGCTGCCCAAGGCAGCCTTCAACCGGCAT
The DNA here is from genome assembly GCA_035574135.1 of Candidatus Methylomirabilota bacterium. Classification (GTDB taxonomy): domain Bacteria; phylum Verrucomicrobiota; class Verrucomicrobiia; order Limisphaerales; family DATLZF01; genus DATLZF01. The sequence goes on along the minus strand of DATLZF010000785.1, from coordinate 3,635 downwards.
CGGCGCCCCCCAGCCAGTCCGCCCCTCCGAAGCAGTGATCTGCTCCTGCCGAATGGATCCGGCTCGCGTTATCAGCGTCATCACCCAGCGCGATCGGGCGACACAGACTGCGGCAGCCCGCCCGCTCGCCTCGGGACTCGCCCTTCCGCCGCCGCGCTCGCCGAGCCGGTTGCACCTCCCCAGGGTGGCTGGCGACGCTGTGCGCGGGCCGCTGCGACTCAGCGCATTAGGGCTCAAGTCCACCACAACCCCTGCCGAACAACGGGTATGAAACTGACGATCATCGGGACGGGCTACGTTGGCTTGGTCACAGGCACGTGCTTTGCCGAAGTCGGCCATCACGTCATCTGTGTCGATAACAACACCGACAAGGTAAAGATGCTCCAGTCCGGGGGCATCCCCATCTACGAACCCGGCCTTGAAGAACTCGTCCGAAAGAACGTCGCGCTGGGCCGCTTGCGTTTCACCGCCAGCACCAAGGATGGCGTCGAGAACTCCGACATCATCTTCATCGCCGTTCCGACCCCGCCCCAACCCGACGGCTCCGTCGATTTGAGCTTCATCGAGGGCGTGGCCAGAGAGATCGCCGGCGCCATGACCAACTACAAGATCGTGGTGGACAAGAGCACCGTGCCCGTGAAAACCGGCGACAAGGTGGCCGAGACCATCAAGCGCTACTGCAAGGCCAAGGTCGAGTTCGACGTGGTGAGCAACCCCGAGTTCCTCCGCGAGGGCTTCGCCGTCGAAGACCTCATGAAGCCGGATCGCATCGTCATCGGCGTGCGCAATCAGCGGCCCGTCCAGGCGATGAAGGATGTGTACGCGCCGTTCAATGCACCGATCATCGTCACCGACATCAACTCGGCCGAATTGATCAAGCACGCCGCGAACTCATTCCTCGCCCTCAAGATTTCCTACATCAACGCCGTGGCCAACATTTGTGAGGCCTCCGGTGCCAACGTCATCGAGGTCGCCAATGGCATGGGCCTGGACGCCCGGATCGGCCGACGCTTCCTCGACGCCGGCATCGGCTTCGGCGGCAGTTGCTTCCCCAAGGATCTCTCGGCGTTCATCAAGATCTCCGAACAACTTGGCTACGACTTCCGCCTGCTCAAGGAAGTCCAGCGCATCAACGCCGAGCAGATGGACCGCTTCGTCAAGAAGATCACCGAGACCCTTTGGGTGCTGAAGGACAAAACCATCGGCGTGCTTGGGCTGGCCTTCAAGCAGAACACCGACGACGTGCGTATGTCACCGGCCATCGACCTGTGCCTGCGCCTCAAAAAGGAGGGAGCCCGCCTGCGCGTCCACGACCCCAAGGCGATGGAAAAGGCCAAGGAAGTTCTCAAGGACGTCACCTACGTCGCGGACATGAACGATGTCGCCGAGGGCTGCGACGCGCTGGTGGTGGCCACCGAATGGCCCATATTCAAGAAGCTGGACCTGGAACGCGCCCGCAAACTTCTCACTCACCCGATCCTCTTCGACGGCCGGAACCTTTTCGACCCTGCCGAGATGGAGCGCTTGGGCTTTATCTACAAGAGCGTCGGCCGCTGACGGGACACACCGCTACTTGGCGGCGAAAATGCGGTTGGCCTCTTCCAGCGTTTCCTTGGACCCGATGTCGTACCACAGTCCCGGCACGTTCCAGACGTAGAACGGAATCTTCGGGTAGAGCCACTGGACGAGGCGGCCGGGCTGATCAGGATTGTTGCCCTCGGCGATGTACTGCCGGATGAGCGGCAACACAGCCCGCGGGTAGTAATACAGGGCGATCCCCGTGATGGTGCTGGTGGGATTCTTCGGCTTCTCCTCGAAGAAGGTGATGCGATTCTGCGCGTCAATCGAGATGGAGTTGTACTTCTTGATGTCCTCGAGATTCCCAACGTCGTACACCGCCAGCACGGGCGCATTTACCTTGCGACAAAAGGCGCCGAAGCCCTCGAGGCTGCGGCTGAACAGATTGTCGCCCGCCACCACAATGATGTCATCGTCCACGCTCTCGCGGGTCAGCACCAGATGCAGGTCGCCGATGGCCCCGAGTTTGTTCGAATCGTCGGTCGAACCATCATTAATAATGGTAAAATTCAGTCGGGCCTTGGTGGCGCGGTAGCCGTCGGCCCACGCTTGGAAGGCGTCCGCGAACTTGGCGTTCGTGACGATGTAGATGCGGTCCAAGCCCCCCACGGGCGCGAGGTTGTCCAGCACGTACTCGATCATCGGTTTGCCGGCCACCGGAAGCAGTGGCTTGGGCCGGGTGAGCGTTAAGGGATAAAGGCGCGTGGCGTAACCCGCAGCCAGTATGATCACTTTCATGACATCGTTTCAGTTCCATCACGACGCCCGGGGCGCCGGCGCCTGCCCGGCACCGCCCAGGTTCATCGGCTCGAAGAGGCTCGGCGCGACCTGCCGGGCCAGTTCTCGACAGCGGGCGAGAATCCCGGCTGGGGACTCGCATTGCAAGGCAAACCCGGCCAGCGCGACCGCCTCACTCATCTTCAACCGGCGCAAGAGGAACTTGACCTGCGGCACCATCGCCGGGGCCGCGCTCAGTTCCGTCACTCCCAACCCCAGCAGCAACGCGGTGAATGTCGGATCCCCCGCCATTTCGCCACAGACCCCCACCCAGATGCCGTGCTGCCGCGCCACATCCACCGTCATCTTGATCAGGCGGAGGATGGCCGGGTGCGTCGGCTCGTAGAGATGGGCGATCTTCTCGTTCAACCGGTCCACGGCCAGCGTGTATTGAATGAGATCGTTCGTGCCGAGGCTGAAGAACTTCACCCGCCGGGCCAGCGCATCCGCGGCCAGGGCGGCCGAAGGAATCTCAATCATCGCCCCGACCTCGATATGCGGATTGTGTTCGAGGCCTTGCCGCCTCAGCTCGGCCTTGCACTCCTCGAGCAGCGCGTTGGCCTGGTTCAGCTCCTCCACACCTGAAATCATGGGATACATCATCTTGACGTTCCCCTCGGCGGCCGCGCGGAGAATGGCCCGCAATTGGGCACGGAACATCTCCCGCTCCTGCAAACAAAACCGGATGGCCCGCCAACCGAGAAACGGATTCATCTCCCGCGGGACGTTGACATGCGAGAGGAACTTGTCTCCGCCCAGGTCCAGCGTGCGAATGATCACCGGTTGCGACTTCAGTGCCGCGGCGACCTGGCGGTAGGCCTGATACTGCTCCTCTTCGGTCGGCAGGGTGTCCCGGTTGATGTACAGGTATTCCGTTCGGAACAGTCCGACACCCTCGGCCCCGCATTCGATGACCGCCTCTGTGTCCCCGGGCTGCTCGACGTTCGCCGAGAGAACGATGGGCGTTCCGTCGAGCGTCACCGCCGGCTTGTCCCGGGTGTCTCGCAGTTTCTCCTCGAGCGTCACCCGGCGCCGCACCAGTTGCCCGTACTCGAACAAGGTCTGGTCGGTCGGATTGAGAACCAGCAAACCGTTGAAGCCATCCAGCAGAGCGTAACTGCCGGAAGCCAGCTCCTCGCTCGCCTTTGCCACGCCCACGACCGCCGGGATGCGCAACGAACGGGCCATGATCGCCGTGTGCGACGTCTGGCTGCCGATGTCGGTGATGAACCCGAGCACCATCTTCCGGTTCATCGTCGCCGTCTGCGACGGGGTGAGGT
>DATLZF010000784.1:0-2942 GCA_035574135.1 Candidatus Methylomirabilota bacterium | reverse complement strand
CCACGTGACCACGCGAGGGAATCGCTCCTGTTGCAGCGCCCGCTCCAACGCACCGAGCACGTCTTCCTTCACCCGGTCGCCCTCCAGTTCGGAAACCGCGCTGAGGAACCGGACGGCGCCTGCCTCGACGAGGTCCGCCAGCCGGGTCCAGTCATACGGGCTGATCTCCCGCACCGGAAAGCGGCGGCTGATCATGGTGATGCCCCACGCGGCGGCGGCGCGTTTGCGCCGGTAGGCGTCGCCGCTCAAACCAGCCGGCTGTGCCGTGGTGGCGAGGCAAAAACACGCTCCCGCGGGCAGTTGAATCTCGACGCTTTTGCCGCCGCGAATCTGGATGACCGGTGGTTCCTGGCCGAGGAGATCGAGCGCGGGATTGCCCCAGGTGGCGTAGGTTTCCGGCGCCAGATGGAGCGTGTGCGGATGGCGCACGTCGGTGTTGACCAGGACCAACAGCCGGTCCCGGCCCTCGGCGGATTCGCGCCCCAGCGCCAACACCGGCGAGTGCGGGCCGGAAAGCCGCGTGACCGCGGCGCCGTCGAAGAAGCACGGGTGCTCGGCCAGCAACCGGTTCAGGCGCCGCAGTTCGGGGATGATGTTGTCCGGGTTGTCCCAAGCCAGACCGCGGCTTTGATGCACCTGGAGCTTTTCGGAGGCCAGCCATTCGACGCCGCACGTGAAGCCGAACGCCCCGTTCGTGCTGGCCAGCGCGCACAGGCGGTTGCGCAGCAGCGACCACGCGCGCCCCTGGCGGGCGAGGCGGTCGTTGTCGTGCGTTTCGCTGTAATGCACGTACACGCCCACGCGCCGGCTCTGGGCCAGCGCGTAGTCGAGGTAACTCGACACCTGCTCGGCCGAGTAGTTCTGGAACAGTTCGGAGTAGGCCCACTGCATGCCGCCCTCCGTGAGCAATGCCTCGGTGGCTTCCCAGGAACCGCCCAAGCCCTCCAGCAGAAAGATCGTCTCGGGGAATTCGCTCAGGACGCGCGCCGTGATGTAGCGCCACGCCGGCACGGGAATCTTGTAGCCTGCGTCGCACCGGAAACCATCCACGCCGCGGCGGCACCACTCGAGGAACACGTCGGCCAGATACTCCCACAACGTCGGGTTGGCGTGGTTGAGTTCGCTCAGGTCCTCCCACACCACACCCCAGGCGCCGGGACAGACGAAGTTGCCCGCCGCATCGCGCAGGAACCACTCGGGATGGTTCTCCTGCAAGGTCGAGCCCCAGCCGGTGTGATTGATCACCACGTCGAGGAAGACCCGGGCGCCCCGCGCGTGGGTCGCGTAAGTCAGCTCGCGGAACTGGTCCACGCCCGTGGTGCGCTTGTCGAACTCGACCAGGGCCGGATCGATGGCCAGCAGATCCAAACAGGCGTAAGGGCTGCCAAAGCGGCCGAACCGCGCGAACACCGTGGGTGTCGGGTTCACGGGCAGCAGGTGCAGGATGCGGCAACCAAGATGGTCGATGATGTGGGGCAGTTGCCGCGTCAGATCGCGCAACCGGCCCGACGGTGGAATGACCGTGTAACCGTCGGCGTCCAGTGAATGAAGCAGGTGCTCCAGCTTCTCGTCGTGGGTGACGACCTCGCCTCGGGTGTTGCCGAACATGCGGGTGAAGGCGCAATAAACCGTGTTGGCCGTGCGGTAGGCATCCGGATGCACACTCACGCCCGCGTCCGCTCCCGCCGGCCAGTGCTGCCGGCCCTGGTCGTCGATGACGTACGCCTTGGCGCGGAAGAAACCCACCTCGGTCAGCGCCATGGAGAAAGTCCACCCCTCGGCCGACGGCTTCATCGGGATGTCGCGCCAGGCTGCACCCGTCAGCCGCAGCCGACCGAAGTGTTCGTGGATGATCTCCCGTCGCAGCCGCTCACCGCGGCCCAGGGTGGTGCGCAACCGCGCCTGCCAGCCGGACGGAAACGGTCGGCCGTCGGCACGGCGCAGGTGGAAGGTGACTTGGTCCCCGACGAAGCGCAACAACCGCTCGCCCGGCGCCGGGGTCATGATTAGTCCATCCATGGGCACCTGGGTTCATGGGCCAGCGCTGCTGGCCCGCTGTCGGTGAGAATCATCATGCCATGTCGCGAATGCAATGGGGATCGGAACAAACCGCGCTCACTTGAGGCGCAAAATCCCTTGGAACGTCCGGTCGCCGCCGGTATGTCTGAGCCCGCATCATGGCCCGAGAATCCGTCACCATCGTGAAACATCGCGAGGCCCTTGCTCATCTCGGGCTCACGGCGCTGGCCGGAGCACGAGCCTTTCGGGGCGAGTTGATCAAGAACCACCGCGGCCGGCGCGACATCTTTCGCATCCCGATTCACGCCGAGGACGGCCGGCCTGTCACCCTGTTCCTGAAGCGCAATCTCATCCCTTATCGCAAGCACGGGCTGGCTTCCCTGCTCCGCCGGGCAAGGGTGTGGTCCGCCGCCCGGGTGGAGTGGGAAAACTGCCGGGCGTTGGAGGCGGCAGGATTGCCGACGGCGCCGCTGGTCGCCTTCGGCGAAGAATGCGGCCTGCTGTGGGAACGCTACTCGTTCATCATTACCGAGGCAGCGCCGGGAGATGAGACGCTGGCCGACTTCATCCGCACCTGTGGTGACGGCGCTCGCCGGCGGCGGGTGATTGAGGGCCTGGCGCGCCTGGTCCGCCGCCTGCACGAGGCGGGCCTGGCCACGCCGGACCTGTTCGCCCGCCATCTGTTCCTGTCCTGGCGGGACGGGCAACCGGAGTTCTGCCTGATTGACATGGCGCGTCTGGACCGGGTGCAGCCGGTGCCGGATCGTTTGCGGGCCCGCGATCTGGCGGCGTTGAACCTCACGGCGCCGCTGCGCGATGTAAGCTGGCGCGAGCGGTTCCGCTTTCTCCACGGTTACGCCGGCAGAGACGCCCGCCGGTTGAGGGTCTCCATCGAACGGCGCGTGCGGCACCTTCTGAGCAAG
>DATLZF010000783.1:0-2240 GCA_035574135.1 Candidatus Methylomirabilota bacterium | reverse complement strand
CTCCAAGTGCAAGCACTGGTTGGCATCCATCTGTACCCTCAAGCACAGCGGCTCGCCTCGGTTCACCAGACCTGGAATGTCCCATGTGGCGGCAAAGACCGGCCGCGCCTCGTTGCCAGCGACCAGTTCAACTCGCAGCGGGACCGAGCCGACCAGGGCCGTTTGAGGCACGACCAGTTCCAGGTGCTCGGCAAACTGGTTCGGGCCGGGGTAGGGCAGCGCCACGCCCCGGGGGATGAGTTCCAGCAGACCCGAAGCCACCCGCAGCGAGATGGCGTCGTGCGCCACCGGTTGCACCAGGCCGCGACCCAACAGCGCTAACGCCAGCGCGTGATACGCCGCCCCGCGCGCCACCGCCACTTGCGCCGACTCGCGGTCACCGTAGGTCAGCAGTTGCGCCCTGGGGAGGAAAGCCCGCATTGCTTCCTGAACCTGCGGGATCAAGCTGCTGCCGCCAACCATCAGGCAGAGGTCAATGTCCTCCGGAAGCAAGCCCGCACGTTCCAGCGCATCTTGCAAGGGTGCAAAGATGGAGCAGGTCAGATAATACTCCGTCTCGCGGGCGTAAAGAAAATCCCTATCCAGAAATGGCTCCAGCAGTTCCTCGAATCGCGCGGCGGTCAGCCGCGGCGAGCGTAAGGCAAGCGATGGATAACCGGGGCACGGACATGGCCACACCCCGGGATGCGTCTTGGCGATCGTGTCCTTGTCCGCGCCCGCATAGCGGCCAAAAGCGTGCAACCGTGCGATCTCGATGCACAAGCCGACCTTCAGCGCCTCCGCCACGCTCAACAGGGCTGGTTCAAGATGGCGCTTGCGCTGATCGAAATCGAGAGCGTTTAAGTCAAGTCCGTTCTCTTCGGCAACCCGGGGGATGAGCACCTCGTGGACGATGGCCGCGTCGATGTCCCCGCCGCCCAGTCGGTGATAACGCGATACAGCCAGCGACGCGATTTCAATCGGGCCTCCCGCGCCGCCGATGGAGAGTCGGAACACCGCCACGTCGCACGTGCCGCCTCCGAAGTCGAACACGACCAGAGTCTGCGGTCCCTGCGGCCACGCCCGCAGGGTGTCCCGATGCGTGGCCAAATAATCCAGGAAGGCCGCCACCGGCTCGTCCAGCAGGTCGCCGGGCTGAAGATTCAATCCGGCAAGTTGTGCCGCTCGCAGCGTATCGTTGCGCTGGGCGACCTGAAACGAAGCCGGCACGGTGACTACCGTGCGGGTAGCGGATAGTTCGCTGCTGGCATCGGCTGCGGCTTTGAGGAAGGTGAGCACTTTGGCGCCGATTTCCGCCGCCGTGTGGAAGCCGGACGGCGCAAGGTGATAGGTGCGCCGCGCGCCGATGTCATTTTTGCACTCGTAAAAAATGTCCCTGTTTCGGCGCAGGCTGGCCTGGGCGCGCAGGCGCCTGGCCCCCTCCCCCACCCACACCTGCCCTTGATATAAGGCCACGACCGAGGGCACGAGCACGTGGATGTAAGCGCCGGTGTCCGTGGTTTGCTCGACCTCAAGGCAGCGCGCCTGAGGCGGTTGCGCCTGGTGGCGTGTCCAGACCACCTCCGCAACGGTGGAATTGGTCGTGCCCAGGTCAATGCCCAGCACGCGCACGGGCGAGGCCACGGTGTCTGGGACTTTAGCGGCTTGCGCCAGCATCAAAGCGGCGACGTCGGAAGCTGCGTCCGTCATGGTCTTTCCCTGTCCTCCACTTTTTTGCCTTTTCGAGGCGGGCGCCGGCAATAACACCGCCACCTTGTGCTCGTTCGCAATCACTACTTGACATCGAAGGAGAGGTAGGGGTAAGACATCCACATCCCCCGCGCCGGCTTCGACGGCCCGCCCGAGACCCCTCCGGGACCCCTCCCAACGGCGCCGCTGCGGACCCGGTGGGGTCAGGGCAGGCGGTCCGGGTGCACACGGAGCCGGGGAAGGGCGGGAGGCAGTTAGGAGGGCTCCGGGCTGTCAGATAACGGGCTCGGGAGCGAAGGCGTAGCCAGGGTCCGCTCCGGGAAGCCCTACTCCGTCTCCGTGCAGACCGGCCTTGAGGCCGGCTCGTCTCGGCCGCTCTCCTCCCAGAACTCCCGAGGCGGATCCTCCAGGGACGGCAGCGGAAGGTCCCGGGACGGGCAGTCGTCCCACAGCCCTCCTTCACCACCCGGCCCGGTCCCGGCTCGACGGGGCGGCCTGGCCGGGTGCCCAGGCAGCCCGGCGGACGCAGGAGCTTCACGAGCCCACCCGCT
>DATLZF010000782.1:0-6013 GCA_035574135.1 Candidatus Methylomirabilota bacterium | reverse complement strand
CTTGCTCATCGTCAGCTACAGCGTCCGCCGCCTGCCCTACATCGTCCGGTCGGCGTGTGCGGGTTTCCAGCAGACCAGTGTAACCCTCGAAGAGGCGTCAGCCAACCTGGGCGCCTCGCCGTGGCACACGCTGCGGCGGATCACGCTCCCGCTCATTGCGGCCAATTTGATCGCCGGCACCATCCTTACCTTCGCCTTTGCCATGCTGGAGGTGAGTGACAGCCTCATTCTCGCCATGCGCGAGCAGTATTTCCCGATCACCAAGGCGATTTACCAGTTGATGGGCCGCATTGATCCGAACGCCCCGGCTGTGGCGTGCGCCCTGGGCGTGGTCGGGATGATGCTGCTGGCACTCAGTTTGGGGCTGGCCACGCGCCTGCTCGGACGCAAGCTGGGGCAGCTATTCCGGGCGTGACGCCGTTCCGTCGTCTTCGTCAGTGAACTCGCATTTGCGCTTCCACACGAAGACCCGGGTCGATCGTGTGGACTGGTTGCCGGCCGCATCCTCGCAAGCCACGCGAACGGTATAAACGCGCGGGCGCAGGGCGGAGAGATGTTCCGCGCGGAGTTTCAACGTCAGGTCGCCGGTGAGCACCCAATCAATCGGCGTCTTGTCCTTGCGGTGCCCTTCTTCGTTCGAGGTCACGCTGAGAACACGGCAGCGGGGCGCAGGATCGGTATCATCCACGGCTGTCACCGTCAGGGTCACCGGCACCAGCTTGCCGTTCGGGGGGAACAGCAGTTTCGGATTCGCCCGCACGCGGCGGATGACAGGCGGCGTCTGATCCGGGTTTCGGGCCAGGACGGTCACGCGCACGGGGCAGCCGCTGGCGTTGCCCGCCGCATCGGTCACGTCGAGGCGGACCTCGTGCTCGCCGGGTGGGAGGAGTGTGCCAGCCGCCGGAGTCTGGGATTTGCTCAGTCGATCTGCCGGCGTGCAGGCGTCACTCGCCTCCAGCGAGGCCAGGAGGTCGGGCAACGTCGCCGTGCCGGCCGAGGAGGCCGCCAACACGACGGGCGCGGGGCATTGGATGGCGGGCGGTGCCAGGTCGATGACCTTGAGCGAGGTCGTGCAGGTGGTTCGGTTGCCTGCGGCGTCCAGCACGGTGAACACAACTTCGTGGTCGCCGAGGGACACGATCGAGCCGGGAGCCGGTCGTTGGTCGCGAAGGAGTGCCGTGGCGGGCGTGCAGTTGTCGCCGACCATCAACTGGCCGGTCAAATCGGGCACGACGGCGGCGCAGTCTTCGCCGGCAGCCAGCGCGAAGGGAGGGGGGCATGGCAGCGTGGGCGGCGCTGCGTCGAGGACGGTGACGTGCATTGAGCATTGGCCGACGTTCCCGGCCGGGTCGGTGACGGTGAAGGTCACGGAATGCGTGCCCGGCCCCAGGGCGGTGCCGGGCGCCGGAGCTTGCGACGAGAGCAGTTGGTCGATCGCCGCGCAGGCATCGCTGATGACGAGTGCCGGCCGCAGATCCGGCAGGACGGCCGAGCACGAAGCATCCGCCTCCAACCTCAGAGCCGGGGGACAGACGACGGAGGGGGATGTGGTGTCGGTGACCTGCACTTCGACCGTGTCCTCGGCCGTTGCCCCGTCCGGATCGGCCACGACGAGGGTGACGACCTGCCGGCCGACGGGCAGGGCGATGTCCAGGACGGGTTCGGTACCCAGCACGACGCCTTGCAGGATCCACTTGAAGACCAGCCGGTCGCCCTCAGGGTCGCTTGAGGCCTGTCCGTTCAGTTGCACCTGCGTTGCGGCTCCGGTGCATTCGACGATGAGATCTTGGCCGGCGTCTGCCACGGGTGGTTGGTTGGGTGTCGAGACGTAGTTCATGAAAAACCACGAGGGCCGGCCGTTGAGCCGCCCGAAGCCGACGACCTGGCTGGCGTCGTTGATGAATAGGGCGTCGCTGAGTTCCCAACCCGTACCGGGAGGGATGCGCAGGTTGAGGTCCAGCAGGCGTCCGTTCTCCCATAGGCACGCCCGGGCTCGGCCGGCGGCATCGCGGGACATGCCCACCACTTGACGAAGATTGTTGATGGCGCGCGCGCGGCTTTCGTGCCCGCCGAGATGGCCGAGGTCCGTCATGGCTCCGCCGCTGTAAAAAAAGCCGTGCCACACGGCGTCGCCGGCCAGCGTGGAATCACCCACGACGTCGCCATGCTGGTTCATCCGCGCCGCATAACTCGTCGAGCCGCCGAGCGTGCCCAGATCCCGCATGCGCGTGCCGTCGTGGAGAAAGGCGTGGACCTGGAGGTCACCGGGAAGATGCGAGTTGCCGGTGACCCAGCCGGCATCGTTGACGTCACTGAAGCGGCTGGAGGTGCCGCCCAGCGTGCCGAGGTCAAACCGGCTTACCCGGCGAAGAAGCATGGCGTGCGTGGCGAGGTTCCCGCTGGTGGTGGATTCGCCGCCGGTGGTATTCCCGTCGGTGATCTTCAGCGCGACGGCATGCGTGCCGCCCAGCGTGCCGAGGGATACGAGCCCGAAGGCGTTGCGGAGAAAGGCGTGGACCACCGGGCCGGTGTCGTTGACCACGGCGTAGCCCACGACATCGCCCGCCGAGTTGATGGAGTTGGCCCGTCCAAACGAGCCGCCCAGGGAGCCGAGATCTTCGAGCGCGCCGCCACGGTACCGGAACGGGCGCGTGACGGCATCCCCCGGGAGCGTCGAATGACCCACGACGTGGCCCAGGGCGTTGACGCCGTTGGCCGAAGCCAGGCTGCCGCCCAGCGTACCCAGGTCCACGGCGGTGTTCGTGTGGAACAGGAAAGCGCGTTGTCGCAGGAGTGTGTTGGTGTAATAGCCCACCACGTGGCCACCGGGGCCCAGATCGGTCACCATTACTGACAACGCTCCCGGCACTTCAATGGCGACGATCGATGACGATTGCCCCTGCGCCGTCGTCAGGGGCAGGATGCCGGCCACCGCCGTGACCAGACACACTGCCCCCGCTCGTTTGCCCGCCCGTAGAACGCTCACTTTCATAAACTGCCTTTCGCGTCTGTTTCAGCAGCGGGGATTCCACCTGTCAGGGGCCGGGGCGACTCGCAGGGATGCGAAAACATCGGCTGGGAAATCACCGGAGTCCTCGACGCACAAACAAGCCATGTGCCAACGCGCGTCACGGCAAGTTCGCGCTCCGAACGTGGCGGCCTCCTGCGGTGACCGGGATCCCCGGCAGTCAGACCGTTCCGTATGGAAAGCGCCCCTCAGCACCACTCTCCGAGGGAAGTCGCGCGTCAGGTCGCACGAATGCGAAGTCCGCCGGGGTCCGATCGGCAATCACGAGAATTCGTCGTGCGGCAGTCCAGCCGCGGCGGGCCGTGGAACGGACATATCCAGATTGAAGACAGGTCGTTCCGGACACCACGGGCCGGTGTGGTGATCGCGGCGCCGTCGAGGCGCGTGACGTGACGGGCCTCAAGCGGTGGCGGAACCGAAAGGATTGGCGCTTGGCCGTTGCGTCCGAGGGATGAGCGGAAGAGTCAGAGGAGCCAGAATGAGATAGGGCCACGGAACCAGGAGGTGGAACGTCGTCACCACCAGCATGCGAAGCAGATCGAGCGCACCAGCCCCGTAGGCCAGGATGGCGGCGATCATGATAAGCGCGCCGGGCATCAACGATGCGCCGGCCAGGCGCCAGCTCCCCGCCAGCGTCAAATGGCGATCGTTGAAATAGCCGATCAACCAGACAAAGGGGCAGTAGCACGTCGCCAGGGCCGCCCAGGTCAGGAGCAACAGGCATGGGGCGATCAAGATCTCCAGGCCGAGGATTATGGGCTGCCAGGCGCCCCAGAGAGGTTCGAGTTCCGGTCGGTTGAACTGGATACGCCAGCCTGCGGGGTAGGGCAGGGGCCAGCATCCGAGCAAGGAACAGATGCGCAACCCGTGAACCAGGAACTCCACTCGCACATCCGAGGTCAGTGTCGCCCGGTTGTCGCCGCCGGTATCAACCACGAACCCGAGATGGCGCCCGTCCACCTGCATCATAAAGCCGGCGCTTCCCGAAACCAGCCTTTGACCCTCGATCACGCCCTCGTCCGGGAGCCGGCGGATGGCTTCCAGCACGGAGGGAAACCAGGCATGATACAGAAACCACGCGAGGGCGATCGCCGCCGCGAAGGCGATCAACGCCTGGACGATCAACAATCGCCGCAGCGGTGCGCGGGCGAAGGCGGCCACGCCCCGGATGGTGAACGGCTGCCATGCCATCGGCAGCCCCGTGCCGACCGGGGGCGGGGCAGTGCCGGGCGATTGAGCGGAGGGGGCATGCGACGGTGAGGCCGGGGCTGGCTCTTCGTCGGGCATGGGCAGGTCTAGGCCGGTTTGTCCGGCCGCGGCGGCGGGGGCTGGCCGGGGGGCTGCGGCGTGACCACGACCACGTTGATGGGGTAACGAACCTTCATGACATCGTCCACCTGCACTTCAATGAAGTAGGCGCCGGGTGTGGTGAACTCGACGTTGCCAAACACGGTGACGGTGGTGGCATTGATCCCTGGATCCTTCATCCCGAACTTGACCTCGCTCTTGCGCAAGATCGTCGTCTGGTCGGGGGCGATCAGACGGGCGCTCTCGGTGAACACGCCCAAACCTGCTGTCCAGCGGTTGAACACCATCAGCTTGTAGGCGGTGATCGGGAGCTGTGGCACGCGAATGAGATCCAGCACGCCAATGAGAATGAAGTTTCCATTGGATTCCTGGCGCACTTCTTCGCAGAGCAGGGAGCATTGGAGGTCCGGCAGAATTCGATTGGGAGTCATGGAGGGAGTGGGGTCGATAATTCAACGGCCGGCCGCTTCGGCGGCGCGCACAACGTTCTGCATGAGCATGGCGATGGTCATGGGCCCGACGCCGCCCGGGTTGGGCGTGATGCGTCCGGCGCGAGGCTGGACGCCGGCGAAGTGCACGTCGCCCACCAACCGGGAGCCGCCGGCTGCCTGCGGATCAGGCACGCGGTTGACGCCCACATCCACCACCACGGCGCCGGCCTTGACCATGTCCGCCTTCACGAATTCAGCCACGCCCATCGCGGCGATCAGAATGTCCGCACGGCGGCAATGGCCCGCCACGTCGCGCGAACGGGAATGGCAGAGGGTCACGGTGGCATTGGCGTGGGGCCCCTTCTGGCAGAGCATCGCCGCCATCGGTTTGCCGACGATGTCGCCGCGGCCGAGGATGACGACCTCGGCGCCCTCGGTGCTAATGCCGCTGCGGGCGAATAGTTGCTGGATGCCGGCCGGCGTGCATGGGGCAAAGCCGGAGGGATCGCCCAGCAGCAGTTTGCCCACGTTGATCGGGTGAAAGCCGTCCACGTCCTTGTCCGGCCGCACGGACGCATAGACCCGGGGCGCACGAATGTGCGCCGGCAGGGGCGCCTGGACCAGAATGCCGTGAATCGCGGCATCGCGATTCAACTGGTCCAGCAGGCCGAGCAGTTCCTCTTCGGAGGTGGCAGGCGGGAGAACGTGGGTGATGGAGCGAATGCCCAGCCGCGCACTGGCGCGCTCCTTCATGCCCACGTAAACCTTCGAGGCCGGATCCTCTCCCACGCGCACAAACGCCAGCCCGGGCTGGATGCCGCGGGACTTGAGGGCGGCGATTCGCTGCGAGGTCTCGCTGTGAATCTGCTCCGCGATGGCGCGGCCATCGATGAGATTGGAAAATCCCATCAAGGCATGATCTCGACCGTCTCCACCGCGATCACGGGCGTGTTGGGCCACCGTTCATCGAGCAATTCCTCGCCGGTGACGAGGATGCGCTTCCCCTCGAATGATTTGAGCACGATGTTGGTGTCCCCGCTGTGGATGTAATTCATCGTCCGGCGATTGACGGGGTTTTCGAGGACGAAGTAGGTGGGCGCCTGGATGCTGACGCTGCGTCGGACGATGCCCTCGCGCGACACCAGGCGCTTGATGGTTGGATCTTCGATCAACACGGGTTGCGCGATGGGGGGGCGCACGATCTCGCCCACAGGAGCAGGCGGGGTGGGAGCGGTTGCCACCGGCG
>DATLZF010000781.1:0-3472 GCA_035574135.1 Candidatus Methylomirabilota bacterium | reverse complement strand
GCTTGGAAACGCAGGAACAAATCGTGGGCGCCGGCCTGGAGCCGTATCTGCAACCCGAAGGGTTGGCGGTGGTGGAGTGGTTCGAGCGCTGGCAGGGGCCGCCGCCCGCGCGGCTGCGGCGAGTGCGGATCGAGCCGGTGTCGGAATCGGAGCGGATCATCGTGTATGAGGATTCTGGCGTTTGAATGTTCGTCGGAACGCCGCAGTGTGGCGGCGCTGGATACGGGGCAACCGGCGCGGGCTGCGGTGGCCGTGGTCGATGGCGGACGGCATACGCCGGTGTTCCATTTGATCGAGGAAGCGCTGGCCCGGGCCGGCTTGGAACGCGAAGCCATCGACACGGTTGCGGTGGGATTGGGGCCCGGCAGCTACACGGGCATTCGGCTGGCGATATCGGTGGCGCAGGGATGGCAACTGGCGCGTGAAGTCCGGCTGGTGGGACTCAGTTCGATGGAGGGGCTGGCGAGGCGGGCGGTGGAGGTGGGTTGGGAAGGCATGGTGAGTTTCGGGATTGATGCGCAACGGAAGGAATTCTACCTCGCGCGCTACGACTTGGGAGCGGGCGGTGCGCGCAACATCGAACCATTGCGCTTGGTGGGCGCCGAGGAGATCAAGGCGCGGCTTGCGCGGGGCGAGGTCGTGGCGGGTCCGGAGTTGGGCCGCGGCGGGGTGGGAGGCCGGGAATTGTTTCCCGATGCGTTGACGCTGGCGCGGATGGTGTCGGAGAAAGCGGCCAACGCGCTCGGGGAGCCGCTGGAGCCCATCTCTTTGCGCGCCACGAACTTTGTGAAGGTTTCGCCGACGTTCCCGGATCAGGCCGCGCCATCCTGAATGTGGAGAAACTCGACCGCCGAGTCCGCCCGCAGGGCGGTGTGGCCGAGGCAGGCGGGGACCAGGCAGAAGTCGCCGGCTTGGAGAAGGAGTTGGGTGCCGGCACCTGCGACTTCGAGCCGGCCCTTGATGACGCCCAGGATCTGCCAGCGCTCGCTGCGGAGGTGGAAGCGCCCGCCGCGTTTGACCTTGCAGGCGTCCACGCGAAACAGCGGGCAGTCCACGAGATAGCGGACGGCAAAGGTCGGGTTGCGGGAGTATTTGCTGGTGATCAAGGCCGGCTCGAAGTCGGCGAAGTCGATGCTCTCCAGCGATTGAGGGATGTGCAGGTCACGCGGCCGGCCGTCGAGGCCGACCCGGTTCCAATCGAAGACCCGGTAGGTGGTGTCGGAGTTCTGCTGAATTTCGAAGAGCACGTTGCCCGCGCCAATGGCATGCACGCGCCCGCTGGGCAGGAACATGACGTCGCCCGGTTGCACGGCGATCCGGTGAAAACATTCGGCCACGGAGCCGTCCTTCAACCTCGCCTCGAAATCTGCGCGCGTGACGCCGGCCTTCAAGCCGACGTACAGATCCGCCCCCGGCGCGGTGTCGGTAATAAACCAGAGTTCGGTCTTGGGTTCGCCGCCAAGCCGGGCGGCACTGGCCGGGGAGGGATGAACCTGTAGTGACAGCTTCTCCTGCGCGTCGAGAATCTTGAGCAACAGGGGGAATCGTTCCCCCGGGGCGATTGGCCGGCCGAGGATTTCCGCCCCGTGTTGCTCCATGAGCGTCCGCAGGGACTGGCCGGCGAGCGGTCCGCGCGACACCACGCTCTCATCTCCGGGCCGGTCGGAGATCTCCCAGGACTCGCCGATGGGGCGGCCTGGCGGCAGCGGTTTGCCGTAGAGGCGCTCGATGTTGCGGCCTCCCCAGACTCGTTCCTTGAACAGGGGCTGAAAGATCAGCGGCGGCAGCATCCGTCGAGCGGGGGGGCGGTGGGCTAGGCGGCCGCCACCTGCTTTTCCAAGAAGTGGCCCAGGCCACGGAACTTGGCGTAACGAAGGCGCAACCGCTCCGGGCCGGACACCTTGAGCAGAACGCCGAGATTCTCGATCAAGTGGCGTCGCAGGGTCTCGGCCGTGGTGGCCGGATCGTGGTGGGCGCCGCCGAGCGGTTCGGGTACGATTTCGTCTGCCAGCCGCAACTCAAGGAGATCGCGCGCGGTGATCTTCAACGCCTCGGCCGCCCGTGGGGCCGCGGCGCGGTCTTTCCACAGGATCGCGGCGCACCCCTCGGGGCTGATGACCGAGTAGTAGGCGTTTTCGAGCACCAGCACGCGGTCGGCCACGCCGATGCCGAGGGCGCCGCCGGACCCCCCTTCTCCGATGACGACGGCGATGATGGGCACCTCAAGCAGCATCATCTCCCGGAGGTTGACGGCGATGGCTTCGGCAATGTGGCGTTCCTCGGCGCCGATCCCGGGGTAGGCGCCGGCGGTGTCGATGAGCGTGATGATGGGCAGTCCGAACTTGTCCGCCAGCCGCATGAGCCGGAGTGCCTTGCGATAGCCCTCGGGGTGAGCGGAGCCGAAGTTGCGCCGAATGTTTTCCTTGGTGTCGCGGCCCTTTTGGGTGCCGATGACCATCACCTTGTGCTGGTCCAGACGGGCAAATCCCCCGACGATGGCGCGATCCTCGGCAAACAGGCGGTCGCCGTGCAACTCGCTGAAGTCGGAGAATGTCTTGGCGAGGTAATCGAGCGTGAAAGGCCGCTTGGGATGCCGCGCGAGTTGGACGCGCTGCCAGGCGGTCAGGTTCGCATAAACCTGTTTGCGGGTTTCCGCGATCTTGCGTTCCATTTGGGCGATCTCTTCCTCAAAACTGACGCCCAAGGAGTGGGAATCCGGGTGCTCCTTCAGTTCTTCGAGTTTCCGTTGCAGCTCGGCAATCGGCTTCTCGAAATCAAGCTGGTGTTTCATGAGCGGGGGCAGGATAGGAACCGGCCGGCAGGCAGGCAATCAGGAAAAGGCTCCCGCTCGAAGGCGCATCCCCGGGAAGCTGCGTTCGCCGGGTCCCAAGGCCTTCGGGTGCTGTAATCCGGAACTTTGGCGCACTTGGCGCCGGGTGGGGGCGCTCTGGTGTCCGCCGAACGATGCGCCGGGGCTGGTTTTCCGGGGCGGAATGGGAATTCGGCTCCTCCTGCCTGGTTCCCGGAGCCTTGATCACCACTTAAACGGCATTCCTGGGACAAAACCGTTGACGCTGCGGCAACGCCTTTCCTAGATTGCCTCGTCCGTTTCTTAATGCGTGGGAATCGACCGTGAGGTCATGAGCAATCAAGCTGTTCCATCGAAGGGTCTGGAAGGTGTCGTGGCGGCACACACCCGGTTGAGCGATGTGCGGGGGGACATCGGCCAGTTGATCTATTGCGGCTACGACATCAACGAGCTGGCCGGCAATGTCAGCTACGAGGAGGTGGTCTTCCTGCTCCATCACAACCACCTGCCCAACCGCAAGGAACTGACCGAGCTGAAAAGCACGCTCGCCGAGTTCCGCGAGCTGCCCGAAGGCGTGATCGAGATCATCCGCAAGCTGCCGCGCGATACGCCGCCCATGCACGCGCTTCGGACGGGCGTGTCGGCGCTGGGCTGCTTTGACAC
>DATLZF010000780.1:0-4959 GCA_035574135.1 Candidatus Methylomirabilota bacterium | reverse complement strand
TCCTCGGCAACGTCCGCGAGGCGCTGCGACCCGAAATCGACCGCCGCGGACTCGAACGTTGGATCGATTTCCCGGGGTTCGTTTCCGAGGAGGAGAAAATCCGCCTCTTCAAGACCAGCCGCCTCTTCCTCATGCCCAGCCGGCACGAAGGCTCGCCCCGGGTCATCGGCGAGGCCCTGATCTGCGCCACCCCGGTCGTGGCCTACGACATTCCGAACTACCGACCACTTTTTGGCGACTATGTCCGCTACGCCCCACCCTTCGACCTGAGCGCACTACAGGACGCGGCGCGGCGGGAAATCCTCGCCATGCGTCGGGGGGAAAACTACCTGGACCGCATGGACCTCGCCCGGTTCAAGCAGGAAAACTCTTGGGAGACCACTCAGCGGAAATTCCTCGCTGCCCTGGAACAGTTGCGCTGAGCCTCACTGATCCGGAACGATGCCGTTGGAACACGAGAGCGCGCCGCACCGCAGCCACGGTGCCTGCACTCCCCATCCCTTCAACTACATCGTATCCGGCTGATACAGACGCGGCTGATCCCCGCCAGCCCCGCCGCACGGCGCCCCAAGCTCAAGCCTGCTCCGGTGTTTGAAACCGGGGCGAGCCCACGCCCCGACGGTGAAGCGCTTGAGTTCATCCAAATTCCCGGGAAGTCGAAGCCGGCGGCGGGATCCGTTCATGGCGTCGGTTCGAGCCGAACCGCGCCCCCGGCCACGCGGTAGAGCGCGGCCGTGCGCTCGAACGCGCCGGACTGCGCGGTGAATACCGCAAGCGGTCGCGGTGCCAGCAAGCCGAGGGCATCTGGAATATCGACCATGCGCAGCACGTTGAGGAAGATCGGCCCTTCACGATGTGACACGGGAGGTTCGACCACGACCACCTCGGCCAGGCGTGAATTCAACAACGCCGCATACGCGGCGATTACTCCGGCTGCACCGCGCCCGGTGATGCCCCAGCGGAGGCCGGGCTGGTGATCCTGCACTCGGGCACAAGCCGCCAGGACATCGACGAGGCGGCCCGTGTCCACTGTCCGCCCCAACAACGGGAGCGAGCGCTGAATGTAAAAGGGAGCGGGGTCCGCCCAACGCGTGGCTCCGGTGTGTCGGGGCGCGACAAGCAGGACCGGCACGTCGCCGATGGCTTTGTTGAGCCAGTCGGGGCGAGTACCCAGCGGTTCGTCCTCGCCCAACACCACCAGCCAGTGCAGTTGCCCGGGCTTCGCATCACGCGGCGGATGAAAGATCCAGGGCACCGTGATGCCCGCTTCCGTCTCGACCATCCCCTCGCTCTGGCGGCCCGGATCCCACCTAAACTCCGTTCGGGCCGGGAAACTCTCCGGCACGCCGCGGAAACTCAGGCGCCGCAGTTCGGCGACCTTTCGCGCCCGCCACGTCTCGAACTCCGCAGCCGTCGCCGGGAGCGGATCGGCGACGAGCGGCACGAACTCCTCGTCGATGCGAGTGTTGCGCTCGTCGGCGGGCAACGCCTCGGGAAAAGCGCGCAACAGGCGGCCCTCGATCGTCGGCAGGCTCGGCTCGGCCACGGGCGCGTCGTCGCCCTTGAGGAAACGATTGATCCAGCGGTAGGCCACCAGCCGCAACTCGGGCTTGTCGTCGTGGCCGCCAGGCACCACCGCGATGTCGAACAATCGGTCGGTGCGGTTGGTGTAGAACCCGTAGAGCCGTTCCAGCCGCGCGCGGATGCGGTCATTTCCGTCCATCGGGAAAATGGGGTCGTGTCCGGAATTGGCAAAGAGCAACGGGCGCGGCGCCACCAGCGCGGCAATCTGCGTCCACGGCCATTGAAAGGTGTTGATGAGGAACATGCAGTCGCAGTGGCCATTGACCACCTTCGCCCCGACGTAGTCCTCCAAATCCCCCATGCCGCTGACGGGCACCGCCACCTTCACTCGCTCGTCCGCCGCCGCGATCCAGAACGTCGCCGCGCCACCGCCGGAGATGCCGGTAACGGCCAGCCGGTCAGGATCCACCTCCGGCCGGCTCTGGAGATAATCCAGCGCGCGGATGCCATTCCAGCATTCGACACCCGCCGGAGTGTAACCCCGCGCCTGCCACCACCAACGGTGGTAACGGTAGGTGCCGTGGTGAATGGCCGCGATTTCGCCCAGTTGCAGGGAATCGATGATCAGGCAGGCATAGCCGTGCGTCGCAAACCACGCACCGTGATGCTGGAACGCGGTCTTGTTGCCATCGCGTCCGCGTCCCGAATGGCCGCAGACGTAGAGGACGGCCGGCAGGCGCGCGCCGGGCTTGGCGTCCCTGGGCAGATACAGGTTCCCCGTCACATAGAGCCCAGGCCGGCTCTGGAAATGAAGCTTCTCGACGCGAAAGCCCTCGTCCCGTTCGAGGACGCCAGTGACCTGCGCCTGCAACGGAGTGCGCTCCGGCAACGGCCACAGGCCCAGCATCTCCAGATACTGTCGATGCAGCTCCCCGCGGCGCGCCTCCCAACCGGAGCGGTTCGTCACGCCGTCGAGAAACGCCGTGTCGAGCCGGCGCGCCTCCTGCCCGAGGAAGGCCTGGATCATGGCTTGGGCACCGGCGTTGGTGGCCGTGCCGACCTCGGCCGCCCTCAAGTCGAAGGCGGACAGCATGCCGGCGAGCAGGAAGAGGAGCAAGGATCGGCTCGGTTTCATATTCGAGGAAGGGAGCGCGCGGATCGCGGAAGTTGCCGGGGTATTCGCCGCAGAGAGTCCGGGAGTGGGCCCACCAGCGGAGCCGGGCCACTCCGCCTCTTCGCCGCCCCGCGCGCGACAACGGCGCGGGGATTCGATGGGTTGCTCGGCATCGCAAGGGGCATGCTTCGTCAGGTCTCTTCTCGACGGGCGCCATCCCGTCGAACTATGGCTTCTTCCGCAGGTCCAGCACCGCCGTGTCCGCGTCAATGGTGTTGTCCACCGACTGCACGTTGCCCACCTTCTCCTCCAGGGCGATGCCGGTGGTCTGTTTGCGGTCGCGTCCGGTGCGGGTGTCACGGATGATGTTGCCCTTGAGCACCAGGTCGCGCGTTTCGCCGCGCACGCGAATGCCGGCGGCGGGCCGCTTCACGCCGTTGTTCTGGATGAGATTTTCTTCGACACGATTCCGATGGCCGGCCATGCCTTCCGTCTCGTTCCGAAAGAAGACGCCGTCCTCGTAGTTGTCCAGCACCTTGTTGCCGCGAATGAGATTGTCGGTGTCCTTGTGCCCGATGCTGATGCCGAACCGGCCGTTGGCCCGGAGCGTGTTGTTCTCGAAGACGCCATGCTTGACCCGCCAGCAGAGGAAAAGGCCGTCCTCGCCGTTGCCACTGGCCACGCAACCCCGCACCAACGGCCGCTGCGAACCGCTGCCGGGGTGAAGGCCGAGCGAGGCGTTGTCCTCACTCCGGCAATCAAGCACCTGCACGTCATTGCATTGCTGGAAGCTGATGCCGTCCCCGTTATAGCGGCGAACGACGCAGTTCGAGAGGACGGCTCCGGGGCAGCGGTAGAGGAAGATCCCGCCACCGCGGCAGCCGTTGAGGTGCACGTTCTCATCCTTGTTGCCGTCGATGGTGAGCGACTCGACGCGAACGCCCTCGGCGTGGTAACCGCTCACCACGGGAAAGACCGTTGCGGCCTGCGCGCCGTCGGCCACCATGCAGTCGGCGTTCAACGGCAGGCTGAGGGCAAAGGTGTTGCCATTCCGGCCGATGAGCCGCGCCACCGTCGTGTGAAAGCCGCCGGCGTTTTTATCCCATACCGCCACGCCGTCGCCCGGGGCGAAGCCCGCCGGGTTCTTGAGCGTGACCTGCTCCTCGCCGAAATCGCCGTCCAATTCCAATGGCGACACCGCAGCCCGGGCCTTGCGCAGCACCGTGCGCTCGCCCCGGCCCCGCACGGTGACGTGCGGACGCAAATGCAGGGAATCCCGCATGAGAAACTCGCCGGCCCCAATTTCCACCGTTCCACCGCCCAGGCCGGCCACGTAGTCCACGGCGGCCTGCAAGGCGCGGTGATCGTTCCCGACGATGTCCGCGTCGCGCAAGCCCACCGTGATTGTCACTCGGACGGGCATCGGGCCGCGCATGGCGCCCGGCAGTTGGCGATGAGGCGACGGCGCGCCATCCTCCGCCGGCGCGGACGACAGCGCGGGGGCAACCAGGATCATTGCCAAGAAGATCAACCGGAGAGCTTGTCGAGTGATCATAACGGGATCGGGCGTCCCGGCACCATGAGCCGCTCGGCGGTGCCGGGCCGGCCGCCGAAGCGCGGGGCTCAAGCCGTCACACGGCCGCGCCCCATCAGATGGTCGTGGACCTTCTTGAGGTCAGCCTCGACCATCAGCTTGACGAGATCGGCAAACCGGGTCTTCGGCTCCCACCCCAGTTTGTACTTCGCCTTGGAGTAGTCGCCAATCAGAAGATCCACCTCGGTCGGTCGATGATATTTCGGATCGATCTCGACGTAGTCCTGCCAGTGCAGGCCGACGTGACTGAAGGCGACCTCGAGAAACTCCCGCACACTGTGGGTTTCGTTGGTGGCGATGACGTAATCATCCGGTTGCGGCTGTTGGAGCATGAGCCACATGGCCTCCACGTATTCCTTGGCGTAACCCCAATCGCGCTTGGCGTCGAGATTGCCCAAGTAGAGCTTCTTTTGGAGCCCCGCCTTGATGTGGGCCACGGCGCGGGTGATCTTGCGCGTCACGAAGGTTTCTCCCCGCCGCGGCGACTCGTGGTTGAAGAGGATCCCGTTGCTGGCGTGCAACCCGTAGGCCTCGCGGTAGTTCACGGTGATCCAATAGGCATACACCTTGGCACAGGCGTAGGGGCTGCGCGGGTAGAACGGGGTCTTCTCTGTCTGCGGCACCTCCTGCACCTTGCCGTACATCTCGCTGGACGACGCCTGGTAGAACCGCGGCTTGATGCCGGTCTCGCGGATGGCCTCCAGCAGGCGGATGGTACCGGTGGCCG
>DATLZF010000779.1:0-2159 GCA_035574135.1 Candidatus Methylomirabilota bacterium | reverse complement strand
CTTGCTCCTTCGGCGTGACCTCATGGCGACCATCGCCGTGCTCGTGGTTGCCTGCTCCTGTTCGTTCGCCCTGGCGACTCCGGTGGCCATGCTGGCGGCGATAGGAGCGGCCGCACGCCGGGGACTGCTCGTCAAAGGCGGCCGGTACCTGGAACTGCTCGCCCGTGCCGATGTCGTCCTGATTGACAAGACCGGCACTCTCACGCTCGGCCGCCCGCAGATCACCGATGTCGTTCCGCTCAACGGCGCCAGCCCCGCCGAGTTGCTCCGCCTGGCCGCTTCCGCGGAACGTTACTCCGAGCATCCCCTGGCCGAGGCGGTCCGCGGCGCGGCCCGGGAACAAGGGCTGGAAATTCCTGAACCGGAGCGCTTCGAGGCTCTGCCCGGCGTCGGCGTCCGCGCGGTGGTCGGGCAACGCCTTGTCTCGGTGGGAAACCGCAGGCTCGCCGGCGGCTGTGGCGAGGAGCTGGCCGCGCGGCTTGAGTCGGAAGGCAAGACCGTGCTGTTCGTTTGCTCGGACGGGCGGGTGGCGGGGTTGCTCGGGGCCTCGGACGCACTCCGGCCGGACGTGGCCGCCGCTCTGGACCGCTTGCGGAAGATGGGACGGAAGCACATCGAATTGATCACCGGGGATCACCCGCGTGCGGCGTTGCCCGTCGCCCGCTCCCTGAACTTGCCCGTTCGTGCGGGCCTGCTGCCGCAGGACAAGATCGCAGTGGTGCGCGAATACCAGTCCACGGGCCACACGGTGGTTATGATCGGCGACGGAGTCAACGACGCCCCCGCGCTGGCTCAAGCCGACGTCGGAATCGCGATGGGCGCGGCCGGTTCGCCAGTGGCTGTTGAAGCCGCGCACGCCGCAGTCCTGGCCGATGATTGGTCCCTGGTCCCGGGACTGTTTGCGCTGGCGCGGCGCACGCTGCGCGTGGTTCGCGGCAACCTGCTTTTTACGGGCGTCTACAATCTGGTGGGCCTGTCCCTGGCCGCCTTGGGCCTGCTTCCGCCCACACTGGCGGCCGCGGCGCAGTCTCTGCCGGACGTGGCCATCCTGGCCAACTCCTCACGGCTCCTCCGGACCCGTCTGGGCTAGTTCGCAAGACCCCAATCGCCCGTCGGGCCGCTCCGCTGGTAAGATGAGGCCCATGCCCCGGATTTTGTCCTGCGCGTTGTTGTGCCTCGTCGCCCTTCTTGCCGGTTGCGCGCGCCAGCAGAGTGGTTCGCCAGGCGCCCAACCCGCCGCTGCAACCGCCCCTTCACCCGCGGCGCTCTTTTCCGACTACGAAGTCGTGGATCTGTCGGTGCTCGTGAGCGAAACCATGCCCGCCCACTGGGGCGCGAGTCCGCCGTTTCAACGCTGGACCTACAACTGGTTCGCGCCCGTCAAAAACCCTTACGGCGTTGTCCACATCCCGAGCGAGGGGCCCTATTACGGCCAGCGCTACATCATCGACGAGCACACCGGAACGCAGACCGATTTCCCCGCGCATTTTGTTCCGCCCCCTGGCAGCGGTCTGCCCTACGCGGGCCCGATGGGGCTCCTCACGGGAGACAAATATCCCTTGACCAGCATGATGGGACCGGCGGCGGTCATTGACGTAACCGCGCAAGTTGACCGGGCCGGGAACGGAAAAAGCTCCGTGATCTCGCTGGCAACCATCCGGGAGTGGGAGAAACGTCACGGTGAGATCCGTGCCGGCGAAGTCGTGCTGTTCTACAGCGGCTACACGGACAAGTACTACAAACCGCTCCCGGAAGGCCTCCGCCTCACCTTTCACGTCCTCGTGACCCGGAGCGCGCCCGGCTGGCCTGCGCCTTCCCCTGAACTGATCGAGTACCTGCACAAAAAGGGGGTGCGCCACCTTGGCACCGACGGGCCGAGTATGGGTCCGGCCGAAGGAGGCCAGGCCGTTCACCTGGCCGGCTTGCGCCACGGCATGAGCTGGGAGGAAATGCTGACCGGACTCGGCCGCTTGCCGGCGCGCGGCGCATTCTATCTCGCCCTGCCCCTCAAAGTCGCGGATCAGAGCGGGAGTCCGTCCCGGGCGATCGCCTTCGTTCCGAAAAAACGATGAGCGGGAACCGCGACAAAGCCTCTCCACGCTCCAACCGTTCCAGGCACGCCCGCGCGTCGCGGTAAAGAGCGAGCGTGCGAATGCCGC
>DATLZF010000778.1:0-2012 GCA_035574135.1 Candidatus Methylomirabilota bacterium | reverse complement strand
TGCCCGAGGTGCATGTCGCTTGGCCCGCTGCCGCGCCGGGCGGCGGGTGTCGAGGTCACAGGTTGGCGGCCGCTTGGCGGGTTTCAACCTTCCCGCGCATTCCCAGCAGCCGATGGCGACGCCAGTTCCTGGTCAAGGGCGGCGAGTTTTGATGCCTCCTGCTCCCACTGTGGCATCAACGTCGCGAGGATCTCCTGGATGCCGAGCAGTTCCCGGTTGACGGCCGCCGCCCGGCCGGGCTGCTCGTAGGTGGCGGGATTCTCGAGTTCGGCGGTCAGTTTGGTCTGGCGGCTTTCGAGTTCCTGAATCTCGGCCTCCAGTTTGGACACAAGTTGTTGCTGACTCCTCCGCGCGCGGGAGCGCACCTGACGTTGCTCGGCCTCGCGTCGCTTTTGTTCCCGCCGGTCGGCGGCCGGACCGTGCGGGCGCGGCGTTACGCCCCCTTCAACAAAGCGGGTCCCACGCGGCTCGGTGGCGGTCTTGTCCAGGTAATACTGGTAGCCGCCGGGATAATGGCGCAGGCGGCCGGCTTGGACATGGACGACGTGGTTGGCCAGCGCCCGGATGAAATACACGTCGTGGCTGATGAAGATGAGGGTGCCCTGATATTGGTCGAGCGCGTAGGCCAGAGCATCGATGCTGGCCATGTCGAGGTGGGTGGTCGGCTCGTCCATGAGGAGGAGGTTGGGCGGATCGAGAAGGATCTTCACCAGCGCCAGCCGGCTTTTTTCGCCGCCACTGAGCACCTTCACCTTCTTGAAGACGTCGTCGCCGCGAAACAGAAAGCAACCCAGCAGCGTCCGGACGGACTGCTCGGTGAGTCGCTGAGGTGTGTCCAACGCTTCCTCGAGCACGGTGCGTTCGAGGTTGAGGTTCTCCACGCGGTATTGCGAGTAATAGCCGCACTTGACGTTGTGCCCCAGCGTGCGCGTGCCGCGCCGGGGTTCGACCACGCCGGCCAGAATCTTCAACAAAGTGGACTTGCCGGCGCCGTTGGGTCCCACGAGCACGATGCGCTGGCCGCGCTGGGCCTCGAACGCCATGCCCGCGTACACCACGTGGTCGCCGTAGGCGTGGTGGATGTCCTCCAGCGTGATGACCCGCAAGCCGCTGCGCGGCGGCTGAGGGAACCGGAAGCCGATTGTGGGCTCCTCGGCGGTGGGCGCCTCGATCTTCTCCATCCGCTCGATTTGCTTGAGCTTGCTCTGCGCCTGGCTGGCCTTGGTGTTCTTGGCGCGGAAGCGGTTTACGAACTCCATCAAGCGGGCGATCTCGCGCTCCTGATGCTTGTAAGCTGCCAGCAACTGCTCTTCGCGCGCCTCCCGCTGTTCGAGATAGTCGTCGTAGTTTCCGTGATACCGGTGCAGTCGCCCCTGACGGATCTCCACGATGGACCCGACCAGGTTGTTCAGAAACTCCCGGTCGTGCGAAATGAGCAGCACCGCGCCGGGGTAGGTCTTGAGGTAGTTCTGCACCCACAACAGTGCCTCCAGATCCAGGTGGTTGGTGGGCTCGTCCAGCATCAGCAGGTCCGGTTCCTGCACCAGCAAACGGGCCAGGTGCGCCCGCATCACCCAGCCGCCGCTCAACTGATTCGCCGGCCGGTCGAAGTCCCGGTCGCGAAATGCCAGGCCGGCCAGGATGCGCTTGGCGCGGGCCTCGACACCGTAACCGTCCAGTTCGTGGAACCGGTCGTGCAGGTTGTCGTGCGGCACGTCGGTGGCATCCGCCCCTGGATGCCCGGTCTCCCATTGCTTGATGGCCCGCCGCAACGCCACGAAGTCGGGAGTGATGGCGCACGCCAGTTCGATAACGGTCTCGTCGCCGACCGGCGCCGTCTCCTGCGGAAGGTAGCCGAGCGAAAGGTTGCGTTGTTTTGAGATGTCACCCGCGTCCGGAGCGCTGTCGCCCAGGATGATCGCAAACAGGGTCGATTTGCCGGCGCCGTTCGGGCCCACGAGGCCGATCCGGTCGCCTCGATTGACCTGCAACGTGGCGTCTGCGAACAACAC
>DATLZF010000777.1:0-5346 GCA_035574135.1 Candidatus Methylomirabilota bacterium | reverse complement strand
GTCATGGCTGACGACGATGCACGGCTCCTCGATTCGGGCCAGGTCAACGTGATCCGCCTCACCGCGCAAGTTGTTCAGGACGCGCCCGGCCACGTCCCGCATGTCCGTCGCGCGCTCGCGCAAATACTCATCATCAATCGCGCTGAGGGCGCGGCTGAATTTGTCCGCAGCCACCTGGAAGGCATAGTCGGCCGCCACGTGCTCCTTCTCGATCAAGCGTGTCACCTCGTCGATCACCACGGGATCCTCGAGCAACAGGAGATGCGCGTCGAAAATGCTGGCCTCGCTCGCCCCGAGCCCTTCACTCACCTGGCGTTGCACCCCAAGGATTTGCCGCCGCGTGGCGACCAGGGCCTGTTCGAGGCGTTCGATCTCCCGCGGCACGTCAGACGGGGGGATCTCCTTGCGCAACGGCGGGCCTTCCTCCCGCCGGCCGAGCACGAGAAGACGGCCCCGGCACACCCCGGGCGAAACAGGGATTCCCCGGAGCACTCGTTCACCAGCCTTCACCTGCTCGGGCATGGCCGAGTATTAACGACCCGGGGCGCGTTTGGGAAGGGAAAGCTGCTGTTATCAACCGCTTGACCCATCATCCATCAACCACTCCCCTGCCATGGGAGGGAGAGGAAAAGCTGGTGGGTTGGCCGGGACTCGAACCCGGGACCAACGGCTTAAAAGGCCGCTGCTCTACCGACTGAGCTACCAACCCAGCCCGAAAAGGGAGCGCAAGCTAAACAAGCCCTCCCCTCGGCCGCAAGGAATTATCCGCCCGTGCCCGATGATCGCTTCGCTTTCCGCGTGACCGGCATTTCGCCGCCGTGGCAAGGTGAGGCGGTGACGCCGAGTGAAGCAGCCGCATTACTGGATCGATTCCGCGCGGGCAAGGCCAGCCGCGCCGAGGTGCTGCGCGCCCTGCAACGCGAGCCGGTGGCCGACCTCGGCTTCGCCCAGGTCGATCTGCACCGGGCCCTGCGCAAGGGATTTCCCGAGGTCGTTTTCGGCCAGGGCAAGACCCCGGCGCAGGTGGTCGCGATTGCGGAACGGTTGGCCGAACGCGAACAGCGCATCCTCATCACTCGGGTCTCCCCCGACCACGTACGTGCCCTGCGGAAACGGTTCCGCCATGCCACCTACCATGAAGCGGCGCGGATGGTGACCATCGCGCACAAGTCGCCGCGGCCGCGATCCGGCATCATCGCCGTGCTGGCGGCGGGCACGAGTGACCTGCCCGTGGCCGAGGAGGCGGCCGTGACGGCCGAGTTCATGGGCAACCGGGTCGAACGTCTCTTCGACGTGGGCGTGGCCGGATTGCACCGTCTCCTGCGACGGCTGGAGAACGTGCAACGGGCAAACGTGATCGTGGCCGTGGCCGGCATGGAAGGCGCGCTGCCCAGCGTGGTGGCGGGCCTGGTGAACCGCCCGGTGATCGCGGTGCCCACCAGTGTGGGTTACGGGGCGAACTTCGGCGGCATGACCGCGTTGCTGGCCATGCTCAACAGTTGCAGCAGCGGTGTCACGGTGGTTAACATCGACAACGGTTTCGGAGCGGGCTACGCCGCCAGTCAGATCAACTCGCTGGCCGCGGGCAATCCGGCATGAAGACTCTCTATCTGGACATTTTCAGCGGCATCAGCGGCGACATGATGGTGGGTGCGCTGCTGGATCTGGGGGCCGATCTTCGTGCACTGGAGCACACCCTGGCCGGCCTGGGGTTGAACGGATTTCACCTGCACGTCTCACGTCAGCAACGCCAGGGCATCAGCGGAACCAAGTTTGACGTCCACCTCACCGATGAACTCGACCACCACCACACGGAACCTCGACCCCAACAAAGCCCTGCAGCTCATCATCACGAACTCGTCGCCCACGGGGGCCAGCACCACGACGCCGATGCCCCACCGGCACACGAGCACGGCCAACACCATCACACGCCCGCTCATGGCGCTGCGCACCACGGGCACGGACACGCTCACGGGCGTGACTTCGCGGACATCCGGGCCCTGATCGAGGGCAGCTCGCTCTCTCCGTGGGTCAAGGAAAAGGCTGTGGCGATTTTTCGCCGCCTCGCGGTGGCGGAGGGCCGGATTCACGGCCGGCCGCCCGAGGAAGTGCATTTCCACGAGGTCGGCGCGGTGGATTCCATCGTGGACGTGGTGGGCGCCTGTGTCGCCCTGGAACTGCTGGGCCGCCCGCGCGTGCTGGCGGCGCCGGTCCAGGAGGGCACGGGCTGGATCCACTGCGCTCATGGAAAATTCCCGATTCCGGCGCCGGCGACGCTGGAGATTCTGGCGGCCCGCGGCATACCCGTCACCCAATCCGACGAGCCGCATGAACTGGTGACGCCCACCGGCGCCGCTTTGCTGGCCGAACTCGTCCAAGACTTCGGTCCATTGCGCGGGCTGCACGTGGAAAAGATCGGTTACGGCCTCGGTAGCCGGGAAAACAAGACGCGGCCAAACGTCTTGCGCGCCCTCCTCGGCCGGCTGGAACCGGCCGGGGCCGCCGTCCATGACTGGGAAGCGGACACCGTCGCCATGCTCGAGTGCAACCTGGACGACACCAGCCCGGAGATTCTCGGGCGGTTCGTGGAACTGGCCCTCGCGCGGGGCGCGCTGGACGTGTTCCACACGCCGGTGCAGATGAAGAAAAACCGCCCGGGCATCCTGCTCACGCTGCTTTGTCCCGAAGACACGAGGGACGCAATGGCCGAACTGGTCCTGCGCGAGACCTCGGCCTTTGGCGTGCGGTGGCATCCGGCCGAGCGCCGCAAGCTGCGCCGCGAGTTCCAAACCGTCGCGACGCCCTTTGGCGAAGTGACGGTGAAACTCGGCCGGCTCGATGGCCGGATCGTCCAGGTCGCGCCTGAATTCGAATCCTGTCACCGGCTGGCCCTGCAGGCCGATGTGCCCCTGCGCCGGGTGTACGACGCCGCGCTCCGCGCCGCGCCTCCTTTGCAATGACCTACGTGCCACTGCTCGACCTGCTGCGCTGCCCGGAAACACGGCAGCCATTGACCATGGCCGAACCCGACTTGATCGCTCGACTGAACGAGCGCATTCGCGCCGGCCAGCTTCAAAACCGCGCCGGCCGTCCCGTCTCGCAACCCATCGACGGCGGCCTGATGCGCGAGGATCGCCAATGCCTCTTCCCGGTTCGCGAAGAGATTCCGATCCTGCTCATCGACGAGGCAATCCCCTTGTAACCGGGGCGGAGGTCTGCCGGCGGCCTCACAACACAGCCGGGGCGCAGAGCGAGCGTTTGGTTCGCCGCGCCCCCCACTCCGCGTTCCGCGCTATTCCCAATAGCGCGGGTTGACGTCGGCGAAGGCGTTGTCCAGCGCCTCGACGTGACTGAGCCATTGCTCGTCCACGCGCGTGGCCGTGAGTTGTTCGTGCAGGCTGATGAACCGCAGCAAATGATCCTTTACCCGCCGGCGCGCGTAACCCGGGCTGGTGCCGGTACGCAGGATGAACGGCCAGTCGCTGGACTGCGCCAGGAGAAGCTCGCGCGCCGCCTGCTGCAGCGCCCGGTGTTGCAGGGCGTCCGGCTGCGGATGGCGGCGCACCAGTTCGGTCATCCGCTCCTGCGCCACCTGCAGGTGTGGATAGATCCACTCGTTCGTCTCGTTCAACCACACCTTCAGATAGCCCTCCTCGCCCCAACTGGAAGTGCTCGGGCGCGCCACCTGTTGCGTCGGATGCCGTTTCAGGTAGTCTCCCGGCGTCACCAGTTCGACCGCTTGCTGGTCGTTCACCGCCTTGCGCACGAAGTTGTCGAGAAACTCCGGGCCCTCGTACCACCAGTGGCCGAACAATTCCGCGTCATACGGGCACACCAACAGCGGCGGCCGATCCATGATCCCGGCCAGATGCTCGATCTGCTTGATCCGCGCCCCGAGGAAATGCTCCGCGTGCTCGGCCGCAGCCTGCACCGCCAAACCGCGATCGTACACCTTCTTGTCCGCTCCCGAGGAAATGGCGTGATACTTGATCCCGGTGAACGTCCGCGTCCCCACCGTGGGCATGACAGGGCGCACGTAGTCGTAGTCGAGATCGAAACCGATGTCGCGATAGAAGTCTCGATAGCGCGCATCCCCCGGATAGCCCTCGTGTTTGCTCCACACCTGCTTGGCCGATTCCAAGTCCCGCCCGAAGGCCGCCAGGCCGTGAGGTGTGAGCAGCGGAGCGAACACGCCGTACCGCGGTCGTGGCCGCGCGTGCAGCAGCCCGTGCGTGTCCATGACAAACCAGCGAATGCCCGCCTCCTGAAGAAACGACTCCGCCGCCTCGACGTAAGCACACTCGGGCAGCCAGAACCCCGCCGGATCCCGCCCGAAACAGCTCCGGTAGTGATCGCGCGCCACGAGGATTTGCGCCCGCAGGGACGGCGGATGCGATTCGAGCAGCGGCAGCACCGCGTGGGTCGCAGCCGTGGTGATGATCTCCAGCCGCCCGGCTTCCTGCAGCTTGCGGAAAGCGCTCACCAGATCGCGTTCATAGCCAAGATACGCTGAACGCAGTTCGGTGAAGCGCTGGTGATAAAACAACGCCAGCGGGTGGAACGCCTTGTCCCAATGCGTCCGGTAAATCTCCCGCTCCGCCAGTTCCACCAACCCGTCCAAATGCCGCTGACAGCGATCCTGCAAGAGCGAATCGCGCAGCATGTCGCACAGGGTGGGCGAAAGCGTCAGCGTCAGCCGCGTGGCCATGCCGTCCCGGTGCCATCCCTCCATCACCCGGAGCAGGGGGAGGTACGTTTCCGTGACCGCCTCGAACAGCCAGTTCTCCTCCAGAAACCGCTCGTGTTCCGGATGCCGGACGAACGGCAGATGCGCGTGCAGGACCAGTGCGAGACAACCTTGCATGAATCAGCGCGGGAGCCGGTGCGCCCCTCCGTGGCGGCCATCGAGCGACATCCTCATCCCTTCACGACACGTGTTCGGCCAGCGGCGGACGGAGCTTTTCGTCCTGCGCATGCCGCTCCACGTGGCCATGATACTGCGTGCTGCGGGTGAAGCGCAGTTCCGCCGCACGGCGATCATCCCGGCTCGCGGCCACGGCCACCACCGGCAACTCGTAATGGCCATCCGGCAGCGCAAACCGGTAGCTGAATGTTCCGTCCGGCCGCAGCCGGATCGACCGCCCACCGATGGTCACCTCGGCGTCCGGCTCGGTCGCGCCATAAATCACCAGCTCGGCGTTGACGTTGAACCAGAACCCTTTGCCGGCCGGCGCCCCACCATACGGACTCGACACGCTCGACACGCCCCCCGCCCCGGCCGCGGCCAATTCAGCCGGCGGGCGCGCAGCCAGCCCCGCCGCCGCCGCGGACGACCACTCCTGCGCC
>DATLZF010000776.1:0-6095 GCA_035574135.1 Candidatus Methylomirabilota bacterium | reverse complement strand
GCAACTCAAAAATCACCATTCCCGCAGCCGCCGCGCCGCCTCCACCGCGGGTCACCAACCCGATCCTCGCCTCCGCCGCGGCGCGCGAACACAAACATTTTGCCGTTCCCCAACACGACAAGAAGGCGGAGAGCCTCATCGCCAAGCCGCTCAAGCCGCTGGATGCGGCGGCCAAGGAAACGGACAAGGGCCTCCACGTCAAAACCATCCGACGCTCGGATTGCGTCGAGGTGGGCAAGGATCACTTCGATCAAATCGTCACCGAGTTTATCAACAAGATCGGGGAGCCGAATATCATCAACATCAGCACCTTCACCTACAGCCATCAGGACCTGAGCAGCCGTGCCTGGATCACGGACATGGGAGTGATGATCGTTTACCGGAGTTGAACTCCGGCCCTTCCGGAGCCGCCCAGGGCTGCGGATCAGAGGGCACACCGCGCCAAGGTAAGGCCGACGCGGGCTTTTGCGACCGGGCGCTCTGTGGCTACCTCGGGCCTTCCACGGGCAATTCCCTGATTCGTCGTACTGCGCGTGCCCCGGTGGCTGTCTGCCCACGCAGCCGCTAGCCTGAGTGGAAGCATGAACCTTCGTCTTCATCCTTACCCCTCAGCCGCGGTGCGGCCTTGATTCCATGCGCCGAGTTCATCTGATCGCCTTTCTGCTCGGTGCCGGTGTGTTCGTCGTTGTCCGGCTCATGATCTCGGCTGCGATCGAGCCTGCGCCTCTTCCTTCTTCCACACCGTCCCGACCCGGCGGAGGAGAACTGACCCCGCCATGGGATCAATCAGATCGGCTTGAACTCTGCCGGAGCGGCAGCCGGTGGCCGGACCGGCCATAGTTCCCGGCTGGTTCCCAACATCTGCGATAGGCGAGGCTGCACCGAGCGGCAGGTGCCGCTTTCGAGGAATCTGTTGTGCCGACCCGAAGGAGTGTGGTAATAAATAGAGCACAGCCTCAACTGCGAAGTTCTACACCGAATGAGACGGGCGAAGTCGTACTACTCCCGAAGAGGGGCGCATCTCCGGCGTCCGCATCGGCGTGGAAAGTTCCAAATCTGTTAAGCTCATGCACAAAGCAGCCAAACTCCTCTCGTTGCTTGCCGTCAGTCTGGCCCTTATGGCCCCCGCCACCCGGGCCGCGGAACTCATCCCCAAGGGTTCGACCTGGAAGTACTTCATCGGCACCCAGGAGGCTTCGAGTCCTGTCGAGGCCTGGCGGGCGGTCGGCTTCAACGATGCTTCGTGGTCGAGCGGCCCGGCACCCATCGGTTACGGCGATGGCGACGAAGCCACCGTGTTGCCCACCAGCGCCGCCGGCAACTACCTGAGCCTCTTTTTCCGCAAGACATTTGTCATCGCCAATCCGGCCACCGTCTCGCAATTGATCCTCTCGGTGACGGTGGACGATGGCGCCGTGGCCTGGCTCAACGGCACGGAGGTCGGACGGATCAACCTGCCGGAAGGACCGTTGGCCTACAATTCGGCCGCGGTCTTGGCCGAAGAACGGCGCACGATGACCAGCGCCAACATCGCCAGCCTCCTGGTTCCCGGCAGCAACGTCATCGCCATCCAGGCCTTCAACGCCAACCTCGGCAGCAGCGACCTGAACATGGACGCCGTGCTGACAGCCGAGTTGGACGAAGCGCCCACCATCACCCTCACCGACCCGGCTCCGAGCACCACGGTAACCGAGCTGACACTCATCAACGTGGTCTTCAGCGAGAGCGTCTCGGGCGTGGACGCGGCGGATCTGTTGATCAACGGCGTGGCGGCTACCGGCATGCAGGTGGTGTCGCCCCGCGAATACGTGTTCACCTTTCCCCAACCGCCGACAGGAGCCGTCAGCGTTGCCTTCGCCGAAGCGCATGGAATCGTGGATCAGGACCAGGCCCCCGACGCCTTTGCCGGCGCCAGTTGGAATTACACCCTGGATCCGAATGCGGTTCCCAGCCTCGCCATCATTTCCGAGTTCATGGCCGACAACGAGAACGCCCGCTACAATGGTCAGCCCATCCGCGACGAGGACGGCAACCGCTCGGACTGGATCGAGATCTACAATCCCGGCTTGGTGGACATCAACCTGGACGGCTGGTCTCTCACAGACGATCCCGCCAACGCCGGCAAATGGAAATTCCCCGGCATCAACCTCGGGCCGAACCGCTACCTGATCGTGTGGGCCTCGGCGAAGAACCGCACCAACGCGAACGCGCCATTGCATACGAACTTCCGCCTCAGCAACAATGCCGGCGGCTACCTTGCGCTGCTCAATCGCAACAGCAACGTCGTCTCCCGCTTCCAATCCTATCCGGCGCAGCCGGCGGATGTCTCCTATGGGCGGGATCGGGTGGACCCGAATCTGGTGGGCTTTTTTGTTACCCCGACACCCGGCGCCCAAAACTCGACGGCTGGCGGCAGTTTCGCCCCCACGCCACAGTTTTCACTGGAGAGCGGCGTTTACACCAACGCTTCGCTGACACTCTCCATCTCGGCTCCGGGCTACACCATTCGTTACACGCTGGACGGCAGCGAGCCAACCAACAACTCCCCGCTCTACAGCGCCCCGATCACGTTCACCACGAACATGATCATCAAGGCCCGCGCGTTCGCCACGGCTCCCGGAGTGTGGCCCAGCGCGGTGGCGGGTCGCTCCTTTGTCATGCTGGACAGCTCGACGCGTGACTTTAATTCAAACCTGCCCCTGCTGATCATCAGCACCCAAGGGCGGACGATCCTGGAGAATCAGGCCCCGGGCGCCGCCCGCGTGCGCGGCACGTTGGCCGCCGTGGACACTTTCCGCGGCCGTGCCAGCCTGACCGGCAAGCCCGATTACCTGGGCTTTGGCCAGTTCGAGATCGTCGGCCAAACCTCCGCCGGGTTCGCCAAAAAGCCGATCCGCATCGAGCTCAATGATGAATTGGGCAACGACAAGGACGCCGCCCTTCTGGGACTTCCCGCCGAGGCGGACTGGAACCTTCGCAATCCGCACAATGACAAGACGCTGATGAATGACTTTCTCGGCTACGAATTGTGGGAGGAGATGGGACACTACTCCTGCCGGCGTCGTTATGTGGAACTGTTTCTGGATACGGGTGGCGGCAAGGTGACCTATCCGGGCGATTACTACGGTGTGATGGTGCTCTTCGAGCGCATCGAAATCGGCGATAACCGCGTGGATATCGGACGCCTCACCCCCGCTCACACGAACGAGCCGGCCATCAGCGGTGGCTACATCATCAAGAAGGACAAGGACAGCGCCGGCGACACCCACTTCACCACGTCAGGCGGCGCCGGACACTCCGGGCATACGCTGAAGTTCCACGATCCAAAGCCGCGCGAAATCACGGCCCTCCAATCCAACTGGATTGCGAACTACGTCCGGCTCTTCGAGACGTCCATGTACAACGCCAATTGGACCAATGCCACAGGCACCAACCACTACTCGCACTACATCGACGTGGATCAGTTCGTGGACCAGCATCTGCATGTCGAATTCACCAAGCAGATCGACGGCTACCGGTTGAGCAGCTACTACAGCAAGCCGCGCAACGGCAAGCTGCGCCCAGAGCCGATCTGGGACTGGAACCTAGCCTTCGGCAATGCGGACTACCTCAAGGGCGGTCGCACCAACGGCTGGTACTGGGCCGACGAGGGCGAAGGAATGAACAGCGGCACCCACATCTGGCTCCGCCGCCTGGTCTTCGGCGCGGCCAGCGGCGCCACCTGGGACATGCCCAGTGGCAATGGCTCGGGTGATCCAGATTTCCGGCAGAAGATAACCGACCGCTGGGCTGTCCTGCGGACCAACGTCCTGAACGGACCGCGCGTGATCGCCCGGATCAACGAACTGGAAGCGTTGCTGCGGGAAGCCGCCGCGCGCAACTGGGCCAAATACCCGACCGTGCTGAACACAGACGAGTGGCCCAACCCCAACGGTTCCCCGGACCATGTCGATTACTCCAAACCAACCTCGGCCGAGATCATCGCCGAGATGCGCAAATGGGTCGCCGGGCGCTTCGCTTGGATGGACAACCAGTTCCTCGGCGCCCCCACCTTCAGCCTCGCGCCTGGTCACGTGCCCGCAGGCACCTCGCTAACCATCTCCGGCCCTCAGGGCACCATTTACTACACCACCGACGGCACCGACCCCCGACTGCCGGGCGGCGGGATCTCCCCGACGGCGCAGGTTTATTCCGGCCCCATTGCGATCAACGGCAACGTCCGCATCGTCGCCCGCGTTCGACGAGCCTCCAATGCCATCTGGACGCCTTGGGGCGCACCGACGGCAGCGACCTATGTGGTGGCGACGCCTCCCTTGATCATCTCGGAAATCATGTTCCATCCGGCCGATCCACCCGCCGGCAATACGAACGCAGCCGACAACTATGAGTTCATCGAGTTCAAGAACAACGGGACCACGACCCTGAACCTCGCCGGCTTCCGGCTGCGAGGTGGCGCGGACTTCGTCTTCGGCAACGTCAACCTCGCCCCGGGCGCCCGCGGTGTGCTGGTCTCGCACGCGGCCGCCTTCACCGCCCGTTACGGCAACGGCATCACCATCTTGGGCGAATACACCAATCGCCTGGCCAACGACGGCGAGCGCCTCGTGCTCGAAGGCCCGGTCCAGGAGCCGATCCTCGACTTCGAGTATAAGGACGGCTGGTACCCGCAAACGGATGGCCTTGGTTTCTCGCTCGTCATCCGCGACGAGAACGGCCCCGCCTCCGCCTGGACGACCAAAGAAGGCTGGCGTCCCAGCGGCGTGGTGCAAGGCACTCCCGGCGCGGCGGACCCCGGCGCGCCCTCGCTGCCGCAAGTGGTGATCAACGAGGCCCTGACTCATACCGCCTCGCCGAACGTGGATGCCATCGAATTGCACAACCTCGAAAGCCAGAGCGTTGACATTGGCGGGTGGTACCTCAGCGACGACTTCAACGACCCGAAGAAGTATCGCTTCCCGAACGGCACGACGATCGAGGCCAACGGCTACCTGGTGGTGAACGAGAGCGCCTTCAACTCGGGCTCGCGACCGTTTTCCCTCAGTTCCCTCGGCGAACAGGTCTATCTCTACTCGGCCGACGAAAATGGCAACCTGACCGGCTACGTGCACGGTTTCGACTTCGGCGCGCAATTCAACGGCGTCACCTTCGGACGGCACCTCACCAGCACGGGCAATGAGCACTTCGTCGCCCAGCAGACCAGCTCGCTCGGGGCCGACAATACCGGCCCCCGGGTCGGGCCCGTCGTCGTCACCGAGATCAATTACCACCCTGTGGACATCTACAACGAGTACGGGGTCTTCGGAAACGAGGAGGACGAGTACATCGAACTGCACAACCTGACTGCGGTGCCGGTGCCGCTCTCCGACTCGACCAACCGGTGGCAGTTGCGCGACGCGGTGGACTACACGTTCCCGCCCGGCGCCGTCATTCCCGCCGGTGCCTTTGTCTTGGTCGTCAGCTTTGATCCTGCGGACTCCGCCCAACTCGATGCCTTCCGCGCCCGCAACCTCGTGGCCACCAGTGTGCCGGTGTTTGGGCCGTTCCGAGGTCGGTTGGACAACGCCGGCGAGAGTATCGAACTGGTCCGCCCCGACCCCGCCAACACCAACGGCCCCGTGCCCTACGTCCTGGTGGACAAGGTGCGCTATGCTTCCGTCGCCCCTTGGCCGGCGGCCGCCGACGGCATCGGTCCCTCGCTGCAACGGGTGGTGGCAGGCGGGTATGGCAATGATCCCGCCAACTGGGTTGCCGCCGGGCGGAGTCCCGGTTCGGCCTACATGCCTGGACCGGCCCCGGTAATCGTCCAACAGCCGCAAAGCCAGACCAACATTGCCTACGACCAGGTGATCATGAGCGTTGTGGCCACGGGGCAAGGCGTGTTGAGCTACCAGTGGCGGCTCAACGGCGTGCCCATCTTCGGGCAGACAGGTCCCAGCCTTGTGTATCCCTCCGTGCTGCCGTCCCAGGCCGGCACCTACGACGTCGTGGTTATGAGCGGCGGAGGCGCGGTCACCAGCGACCCGGCCACTTTGACCCTCCGGACGCCCATTCGCTTCACCACCCAGCCGGAAGACGTCAACATCCGCACGGGCAGC
>DATLZF010000775.1:0-5318 GCA_035574135.1 Candidatus Methylomirabilota bacterium | reverse complement strand
GAAAACTTTCCGGTCAAGGTTTAGACCACCTCGAATGCACAGGCGACCTTCCACATCCCTGCGGTGCTTTGCAGTGAGACCGCCGAGCCGGCCCCGGGGCCGTAGTCCGGAGCGTGGCGGGCACGCCGCCCCGGCGTCCGCGGCTCCGGAGCCGGTGCCACTTCCCACCCCGTCGAGTTTTCTCCGAGTCTGCGCATGACCATCCAAGACCTGCTCTTCTATCTCTTCGCCGCGCTGACGTTGCTGTGCGGTTTTCTGGTGGTGGCCAATCCGTTCAGCCGCAATCCGGTCACCAGCGCCATGTTTTTGGTGCTGACGATTGTGAACCTGGCCGGGTTGTTCGTGCTGCTCCACGCCTTCTTTCTCGCGGCGGTGCAGATCCTCGTCTATGCAGGCGCGGTGATGGTGTTGTTCCTGTTCGTGATCATGCTGCTGGATCTGAAGGAGGAACAGCGGCGGCACTTCAACCGCTTCGGGCTGGTGGCGGGGGTCGTCTCGGTCGTCGCACTGGCCGCGCTGGCCCTGCGCACCATCTGGGGTTCCGGGCTGGGTGAGGGACGGCAACCGCAGTTGGAGGGTGCCACCGGGCCGTTGGGGCGGGCGCTGTTCACTCAGTATCTGCTCCCGTTTGAGATCGTCTCCGCGCTGCTGCTGGTGGCCATGGTGGGCGTGGTTCTCTTGAGCAAGAAGGAACTGAAATGAAGCAGCCCTCCGGGTCACACAGTCGTCCCCGTGGTCGCGTGCCGGCGGTGGCCGGTATCCCGCTGGTTTCCATCGCGGCCCGGGCAACCCGTTTGACCGTATCCCATGCCCATCCATGAGCCCCGGCCTCGAACACTACCTGACTGTCAGCGCCCTGCTGTTCTGCCTGGGCGTGCTGGGGGTCATCCTCCGGCGCAATTTGCTGGTGATGTACATGTCGCTCGAACTGATGTTGAACGCGGCCAACCTGGCTCTGGTGGCCTTCAGCCGCTTCAACAACAACCTCAACGGCCAGGTCATGGTGTTCTTCATCATTACCGTGGCGGCGGCCGAGGTGGCCGTGGGGCTGGCGTTGATCGTCGCCTTGTTCCGCAAACGCCAGTCCGCCCACGTCGAGGATCTGACGACGATGAAGCTATGATTGCCAGCCGCCATGCCTGACTCTTTCCAACCCGAAGATCTCGCCTGGATCATTCTGCTGCTGCCGTTGCTGGCGGCGGCGGTCATCGGCCTGGGCACCCGGCGCGATGCCCGTCTCAGCGCCCGGCTCTCGATCACCGCGGTCGTGCTTTCGTTTCTGGGCAGCCTCGGGCTGTTCCTGCTCATGCGGGAGCCGCTGGCGCTGGCGCCGAAGGTGGAAACGTCCGCACTCGAGTGGCTCTCGGTGGGCGCCCTCAAGGTCGATCTCGCCTTGCGCCTCGATCCGTTGAGCCTGCTGATGCTGTTGGTGGTGACGGGCGTGGGCGGCGCCATCCACATTTACTCTTGGGGCTACATGCACGGGGATCGCTGCGTCGGGCGCTTCTTCGGGTGCCTGAGCCTGTTCATGTTCTCGATGCTGGGCATCGTGCTGGCGAACAATTTCCTGATGATGTTCATCTTCTGGGAACTGGTGGGCGTGTCGAGCTACCTGCTCATCGGCTTCTGGTACGAGCGGCCGGCCGCGGCGGACGCCT
This sequence comes from Candidatus Methylomirabilota bacterium, assembly GCA_035574135.1. Classification (GTDB taxonomy): domain Bacteria; phylum Verrucomicrobiota; class Verrucomicrobiia; order Limisphaerales; family DATLZF01; genus DATLZF01. The sequence continues at coordinate 3,660 of DATLZF010000775.1, read as the reverse complement.
GCAAGAAGGCCTTCATCACCAACCGGCTGGGCGACTTCGGCTTCCTGCTGGGCATTCTCATCATCTGGGCGGCCTGTGACGGATTGAACTTCGACGCCGTGCAGGCGCGGTTGGCGAAGTCGCCGGAGACGCTGGGCGCGCTGGCCTCGCTGGCGGGCTTCCTCATCTTCATGGGCGCCATGGGCAAGAGCGCGCAGTTTCCGCTGCACGTCTGGTTGCCGGACGCGATGGAAGGCCCGACGCCGGTCAGCGCCCTGATTCACGCGGCCACGATGGTTGCCGCCGGCGTTTACATGCTCTGCCGGGTGTTTTTCCTCTTCACCATTCCGCAGGCCTGGCCGGAGTTGCTGGCGTTCCTGGACGGCTGGACCGCGCTCGGCCTCATCGCGTGGCTGGGTGGTCTCACCGCGTTGCTCGCGGCCTTGATGGCCGTGCAGCAGGATGACATCAAGCGCATCCTCGCCTACTCGACGCTGTCGCAACTGGGTTACATGGTGATGGCGGTTGGGCTGGGCGGGCCCACGCCGGCCATGTACCACCTGACGACGCACGCGTTCTTCAAGGCGCTGTTGTTCCTCGGGGCCGGCTCGGTGATTCACGCGATGCACCACGAGCAGGACATCTGGCGCATGGGCGGGCTGCGGGAGAAGCTGCCGGTAACCTGGCGCACCTTCCTGCTGGGCACACTGGCCCTGTGCGGCGTGCCGCCGTTGAGCGGCTTTTACAGCAAGGACGGCGTGCTCGCCCAGGCTTACCACCAGCATGTCATTTTGTTCATCTTGGCGGTTTTCGTCGCCATGCTGACGGCGTTCTACATGTCGCGGCTGGTCGTGGTGGCGTTTCTGGGGTCGCACCGCAGCGAGCAGGCCGGGCACGCGCATGAATCGCCCGGCGTCATGACCTGGCCGCTGGTGGTGCTGGCGGTGCCGACGGTGCTGGCCGGGTTGTGGGGGCTGGATGCGTTCCTCGAACGACAGTTCAATCCGGCCGCCGCCCCGCACGCGGAGAGCTGGGTGGGGGCGCTCTTTGCCCCGTTCGGCCATGCGCCGGCGGCGGCGTTGTTGGGACTGGCCGCCACGGTGTTCGGCTTCTCCTTCGCATGGGCGCTCTACCGTGGGGCCGTGCGGGATCCGCTGCCGGACAAGCTCGGGGCTCTGGCGCGGGCCATGGCGGGACGTTTCTACTTCGATGAACTCTATCGGGCGCTGATCGCGCTCACCCACGAGGCGCTGGCCCGGCTGGCCGCCTGGTGCGATCAGTGGATTGTTGCCGGCCTGGCCGTGCGCGGCGTGCACGGTTCGGTGGAGCTGCTCGGCCGGGCGCTGCGCTTGGTGCAAACGGGCAACCTGCAAACCTACGCCTTTCTCTTCGTGGCCGGCGTGGTGGTCGTGCTGTTCTTCGCGTTGAGGTAAACGCCATGCTGTCCTTCATCATTGTTGTTCCTCTCCTGGCGGCGCTGACCGTGCTGTGTCTGCCCGGCAATTTCCGTTTTTTGATCCGCGCAGTGGCGCTGGGTGCGACCGCGCTGTGCGCGCTGGCGGCGGTGCGGCTGTTCTTTGGCTTCGACGCGGCCGGGGCTGGCGCGGGCGGATTCAAATACGTGCAGCGGGTGCCGTGGGTCGAGGCGCTGGGCATCAGCTATTACGTGGGTGTGGATGGCCTCAATGTGGGGTTGATGTTGATGGGCGCGCTCGTCGCCTTTGCCGCGGCGTGTGTGTCGTGGGAGATCAAGACTTCCGAGAAGCTCTACTACGTCCTTCTCTTGGTCATGACCAGCGGCGTCCTCGGCGCGTTTGCCTCGTTGGACCTGTTCTTTTTTTACTTCTTTCACGAGCTGGCGCTGGTGCCGACGTTCATCATGATCGGGGTCTGGGGCCACGGTGCGAACCGCAACTACGCCACGTTCAACATCACGCTTTACCTCAGCGCCGGCGCGTTGCTGGCCTTGTTCGGATTGGTGGCGCTCTACCTGCAGATGCCGGCGGACGCGCGGACGTTCGACCTGGTGGCGATGACGGAACACTTCCGGTCGAACCCTGTGCCGGCGGCGGCTCAGCAGTTCATCTTCCCGCTGCTCTTGTTCGGTTTCGGCATTCTGGTGTCGCTCTGGCCGTTTCACACCTGGGCCCCGCTCGGCTACGGTGCCGCCCCAACGGCCACCGCGATGTTGCACGCTGGCGTGCTGAAGAAGTTCGGTCTCTACGGCCTCATGCGCGTCGCCCTGCCCCTGCTGCCTGCGGGGGCGCGGGACTGGATGCCGGTGGTGGCGGCGCTCTGCCTGGGCAACATCCTGTATTGCGGCTGGGTGGCGATGCGGCAGCGGGACCTGAACCAGCTCATCGGCAATTCGAGCGTCGCACACATGGGGTTCATTTTCCTCGGCCTCGCCAGCCTGAGTCTGGTGGGCCTGACGGGTGCGGTGATGGTGATGATCGCGCACGGATTGCTGGCGGCGTTGAGCTTCGGATTGAGTGGATATCTGCGCGCCCACGCGCGGACCCTGAACATGGATGAACTGGGCGGTTTGTTGCGCCAGGTGCCCTTCATCGGGGCGGCGTTGGTGATGGCGGCTCTGGCGGGTTGCGGACTGCCCGGCTTCGCCAACTTCGCGGGCGAGATCACGGTACTGTTCGGCGCTTGGAAGGTGCTGCCGTGGTATGTCGTCGTCGCGGCGTGGGGCGCCCTGGTCGTGGGCGCGGTGTACATGTTGCGCGCCGTGCGCAGCATCTTGCATGGGCCGCTGGCCGAAAAGTGGGCCGGCATGCCGGATGCGAATCCGTGGCGCCGAGTGCCGTTCGTGTTGTTGCTGGCGGCGCTGATCGGGTTCGGTTTCTTTCCGAGCGCGCTGGCGAACAAGATCAAGGCCAGCGCGGAGTCCATCGTGGCGATGGTCGGTGCCGGTCAGCGGCCGGCTGCGGCGGGCCCGGTGGCGCAGGTCCGATGACCTGCATCTGAGAATCATGATGCGCAACGCGACCGCTCGAACCTGGAATTGTGAACGCCTCGTTGATGACGATTGAAATCGTGGTCCTGCTGCTGGGCCTCGGGCTGCTGCTGCTGGACCTGTGGACGGCGCCGGAGCGCAAGCGCCTGCTGGGCTACGGAGCGGCGGCGGCGCTGGGTCTCGTGCTGCTCTACAGCTTGCGGCTCGACGCCACGACCGCCCAGGTGGCCTTTGGCGGGAGCTACGTGCTGGATGGCCTGGCACTGTTCTTCAAGCGGTTTTTCCTGCTGGCGGCCATTCTCGTGTTGCTGTTGGCGGTGGAGTTTTCGGATCGCATCGCGGCGGGCATCGCCGAGTATTACAGCCTGGTGGTGTTCGCGCTGGCGGGGATGCTCTTCGCGGCGTCGGCGGCGGATTTCACCCTGTTGTTCGTGGCTATCGAGCTCATCACGATCACCTTCTACGTTCTGACCAGCTTCCAGCGCGGGCTGCGCAGCTCCCTCGAGGCGGGGGTGAAGTATCTGGTCATGGGCGGGATCGCTTCGGCGTTCATGGTCTATGGCGTCGCGCTGGTGTATGGCACCAGCGGGACGATGAACTTCGCGGAACTGGCGGTCCGGTCCGGCTCGCAAACCGGAGCCGTATTTCATCTGGGACTGCTGCTGGTGTTCCTCGGGCTGGGCTTCAAGATTGCCGCCTTCCCGTTGCACATTTGG
>DATLZF010000774.1:0-2683 GCA_035574135.1 Candidatus Methylomirabilota bacterium | reverse complement strand
CGGGCCGGAGGGTGGCGCCGATGCAGCGGTCCCCCGTTCGAGGGTGGGCGGGACGCTCGCTCTCTTATCGACTCGGAGTCGCGTCGGGCGCGTTGGTGAGGGACAGCCTGAACCGGCTCGGCGGCTCGAGGTAGCGGTAGGCGTTGCTCGGGTTGTCGGTGTCGTAGGCGAAGGAATCGCGGTGCTTGAGGAAGTATTTCACGGCCTCGACCGGGATGGCGAAGCCAAGCCCCTCGCCGAAGGCCAGCTTCATGTTCGTCACGCCCACCACCTCGCCGCGGAGATTGAACAAAGGCCCGCCGCTGTTGCCGGGGTTGATCTGCGCCGTGGTCTGGAGATACAGCTCGCCCTGAAACTCGCGTGTCTTGGTGCTCACGATGCCCTCGGTCACGGTGCGTTCCAGTCCGAGCGGGCTGCCAATGGCGAACACCCGTTCACCCACGGCCAGCGCATCGAGGTCGCCCAGCTCGACGCGCTTGAACCGGGGCGCATCGGCGTCCTCGATCTTGAGCAGGGCCAGGTCGGCGAACTTGTTCATCGCCACGATGCGCACCTGCTTGTACACGGTGCGCCGCAACTGGCCGTCGCGGACGTGATAGACCTCGATACCGATCTGCGTTTCACCCTCGATGACGTGGAAGTTGGTAATCAGATAACCCTCCTCGTTCAGGAAGAACCCCGAACCGAGCCCACTGGGCGTGCGCACCTGCACCACGGCTTCACCCAGCTCCTGGACCAGATCGCGCACGGATCGGTCGGGACGAAGCCCGCGGGCGGCCGTGAAAAAAGCGCTGCTGTCTCCCGCCTCCGGCGGCGTGGGCGCCGGGCGGGCTTCGCCAACAGCCGCGGTGGACTTGCGGGAAGCGCGGCTGGGCTTCTCCGGGGCGCCGGCTTCGCGCTGCACGCGCACCACCTGACTGCGGGGAATCGTCAGCACCGTGTAGCCCACGTCCACGGCGATCACGTCCTTTTTCTCGGCGAGGATTTGCCCGGTGATGGCCGCCCGGTCCCGCAATTCGACCACGTCGCCCACCAGCGGGCGGAGCCCGGCGGCAAGGACTGCTGCCGCCATTACGAAACGCCTGTTGATCATGCCGGCAAGCTAGCGTTGGCGCCCGCGTGTGACAAGCGCGGGCGCAACGCGGGGTGCGAATACAACCGGGGCGCCGGGATGCGCCTGGAGGACCGAACTCCGACGCAGCGCCTGGAACGGCCAAACGCCCCTCGCACGGCCGCTTTGGAAGTCGGCGCTCCTGCCGCCACCTTCAATCGCACCCCGCGGGCGGCCGTTCTTCCACCCGGGCGGGCGCACCTCATCGAGTCCGCCCGCCACCGCCCCCCGACGAGGGCCGGCCTCTGCTCGTCTCCGGGCGCAGCTCAAGTTTTCCGGGAACCCGGCGCCGGGTTCGGTCTCTCACTCAAAAAGGGCCGACGGCAGCCGGCCAGGGCAGGGGCCGGTCTGTCGTCGGCCGAGGCAATCGAAGAGTGCAACAGCGAATTGATGGAGTGGAATTCTATGAAGGACAACCTGAAGCCGTTTCGGTCGATCGGCATGTGCATCCTCATCGCCTGGCTGGCAGGGATTTCCGCGCGAGCGGCCAACCACGCCGTGGAGATGCGCGACTTCTTCTTCAGCCCTGCGGTCATCAACGTCAGCGTCGGCGACTCCGTCACTTGGACGGTCATCGAGGGCAATCACGATACGACCAGCGGCAACCCGCCGACGGGCGCCACTTGGGAATCCGACTTGTTGTTCGAGGGTGAACATTTCACCTTCCAGTTCACCGAGGCCGGCTCCTTTCCGTATGTCTGCGCCTTTCATTTTGGGATCACCGACATGACCGGGGCCGTGCACGTGGCCAGCGGCCCGGGGATGACGCCCCCCACGGTCAACCTCACCACCCCGGCGAACAACACAGTCTCCAACCAGACTGCCAACCTTGATCTCGTCGCCACGGCGGCGGACAGCGATGGCACGGTGGTCAACGTCAAGTTCTTCCTCGGCGCCAATCTGGTCGGCCTCGATGACACCGCGCCCTACACCGCCAGCGTGCGTGGCCTGCCGCCCGGCAGCTACTCCTTGACCGCCGTGGCAACGGACAACGACGGCCTGTCCCGCACCTCGGCACCCGCCAGCGTCATCGTCCGTCACGTGGTCAGTTACCAGCCGTTTTCCTTCACGCCGAATGCGCTGACGATCCTGCCGGGCGAGACCGTCCTGTTCACCAACCGTGGCGGGTCCCACAGCGTCACGGGCTTTGGGGCTGAAGCCTTTTGCGGCACGCCGTTGGTGCAGTTCTGCAATGTCACCTTCAACAATCCGGGCTTTTTCCCCTATCGCTGCCGGCCGCATTCCTCGGCAGTGGGCGGTGGGTTTCAGGGCATGACCGGCGCCGTAACGGTGGCCAACAGCGTGGTGCGACCTCCGGTGATCCAGGTGGCCAGCCCGACCAACGGTCAGGTGTTTGCCGGCGGCAGTGCCGTGCCCGTGCGCACCGCCAACGTGTTCGACCCGGACGGGCGGGTGCTGGCAGTGATGTTCCTCGTTGATGGCGTTCCCGCAGGAGGCGACGTGGAGGCGCCCTTCGAGGCCGAGTTGACCGGCCTCGCGTCGGGCACGCGCGTTCTCACGGCCGTGGCGATGGACAACGCGGGGCTGAGCACGACATCGGCCCCGGTGACA
>DATLZF010000773.1:0-4024 GCA_035574135.1 Candidatus Methylomirabilota bacterium | reverse complement strand
GGGTGCCGGCGTTGCTGAATTACTCGGCCGGCCCGGCCACCATGCTGGCGTGCGCGCGGCTGGCCGGGATCAAGCAAATCATCACCTCCCGGGCCTTCCTCGAACGCGCCAAGCTCGACATCGATCCGCTGGCCCGGGATGGCATTGAGTTCCTCTTCCTCGAAGACGTGCGCGCGGCCATTGGCACCGGAGCCCGACTGCGAGCGCTGACGCGCGGCTGGTTCGCACCGCGTTCCCTCCTGCGAGCGCCGACGGTCGAGTCCGCCGTGATCCTTTTCACCAGCGGCTCCGAAGGTATGCCCAAGGGCGTCGAACTGACGCACGCCAACCTGCTGGCCAACATGCGCCAGATGTTCTCGGTGTGCGATCTGCAGGACCACGATCGCCTGTTCAACGCGCTGCCGCTGTTTCACTGCTTTGGCCTGGTCGTCGGCACGTTGCTGCCGCTGACGCGACCCCTGCGAGTGTTTCTGTATCCGTCGCCGCTGCATTACCGCGTGGTGCCGACGGTCTTTTACGATCAGGACTGCACGCTGATGCTGGGCACGAACACGTTTCTCAACGGCTACGCGCGCAAGGCGCATCCGTATGACTTCCGGAGTCTGCGCTATCTCTTCGCGGGCGCCGAGAAGCTGCAGGAGACCACGGCAGCGGTGTGGTCCCAGCGATTCGGGGTGCGCGTGCTGGAGGGGTATGGTGCGACAGAGTGCAGTCCGTGCATCGCGCTCAACGTTCCGCTGGCGGTGCGTTTCGGCACGGCGGGCCGGCTTTTGCCGGGGATGGAGATGAAGGTCGAACCGGTCGAGGGCGTGGCCGACGGAGGGCGCCTGTTCGTGCGGGGACCGAACGTGATGAAGGGTTACCTGAATCCGGAGGCAAACGCCAAGTTCCGGGCCTTGGGGGGGTGGTATGACACCGGCGACATCGTGCGGGTGGATGAGGATGGGTTCGTGACGATCCTCGGGCGGTTGAAGCGCTTTGCCAAGGTGAGCGGCGAGATGGTGAGCCTGACGGCGGTGGAGGAGGCACTGGCCGGGGCCTTTCCGCACTATGGCCTGCGTTGTCAGGTGGCGGTGATCAGCCGGCCGGACGCGGACAAGGGCGAGTCGCTGGTGGCGGTGACGAACGAGCCGCGCCTGCGGATGGAGGAGGTGCGGGCGGCGATCCGGGCGCGAGGCCTGCCAAATCTTTACGTGCCCCGCGAACTGAGAGTGGTGCGGGAGATTCCCAAGCTCGGGACGGGCAAGGTGAATCATCGGGAACTGGAGAAGATGTTGTGAGCCGGGACTTGCCCGGAGGGGGCGGTTCGCGCTAGCAAAGGTCGTGCTGACTGCGCGCAGGCATTTCCATTCGATTCTCGTCGGGCTGGCTCTGGCCACGGCTCTGGCCGCCCGGGCCCAGATCGATCCCCACAAACGAGAGCTGGTGCAATTGGGTTACAACCAGGCCTTCGAGGGCCACGCGCCACTGGCGGCTTACGCCTTTTACTTTCTCAACAAGCCCGATTTCATCCGCTCGAATCTGACCCTTAGGCTGGCCGTTGCGCCGGTGTATCTGGATTCGGAGGTGGGCGTGTCCCAGGCCCTGGGGCCGAACACGGACCTGGGCTTCGGCCTGGCCGGTGGCGGGTACGCCGATAGTTATTCGGAGATCCGAGAGGGGAATTACAAGACGCAGGAGTCCTTCGATGGCCACTCCGGCGAGGTCTCCGTGAACGTCTATCACCGCTTCAATCCCGCCCAGCGCGTCCCCCTCAATGCCATTCTCCGCGGCGAGGCTCACTATTCGGCCTTCACCGACTCCGACGACACGAACCCGGGGTTCGAGCTACCGCAGTCCCAGCCGATTTTTTTCATCCGGTCGGGCCTGCGTTTGGGGGGCCAGGAACCTCTCATGCTCCCCGAACTGGCGATGGAGGTGTCCATCTGGTACCAGGGACAGTTCCGGACGCACTCGGGCGCCTACGGCTACGGGAATGACCGGCAGTTGAATCCGACCACACATCAGTTCCTCGGCCGGGGCTTGTTCGCCTACACCCACACGAACAGCGGCCAAGCCCTGCGTTTGAATCTGACCTTGGGGGACAGCATCCATGCCGACCGGTTCAGCGCCTATCGATTGGGGGGATTCCTGCCGCTGGCCTCGGAGTTTCCGCTCGATCTGCCGGGCTACTACTTTCAGGAGATCAGCGCCCGGCGGTTCGCGCTGCTGGGGGCCAACTACGAGGTTCAACTGGGGCGCGGACGCCGGGTGTCGGCATTGCTTTCGGCGGCCACGGCGGGGGTCGATTACATCGCCGGGCTGAAACAGCCCGGAGGCGACCGGCTCTCCGGCGTGGGTGCGGGGTTGATCTACCGGTCCAAGCGCAACGCCTGGCAGGCGCTGGTGGCCTACGGCTACGGCATCGATGCCCTGCGCAACGGCGAGCCCGGTGCCCACAGCATCGGGTTCCTCGTCCAGTTTGATCTCGACCGGGCCGGCTTGGGCCTGCTGGGACCGGGCGAGTCTCCGAACTTTTCCCGCGCCTTGCGACGCATCCTCAACCTCTTCTGAGGCTGAGTTAAACGGTCACCACTCGACACGCCCCGCATGGGCGAAACGCGACGCGGCCGCTCTTCTCCGAAGCTCGTTCGCCCCTTCAACGGCTTGCACCCATGTAGCCTTGGAAACCCGGGGCACCGCCCGGGCGGGCGAAGGAAACCCTCCCAGCCCGGAACGTGTGGGGCCTCGACGGAGCCGACAACGGCCTCCCGCCGACCTTTCAACCCTTGCCCCCGGGCCGACATCGATCCGGGCCGTGATTAGCCCGACAATATAAAATTAGGTTGCACTAATATCTTCTGCCATGCCTTAATCGGCGAGCCGGCCGGCGCCCGGGCGCGAACGCGTCATCCGGGCGAAGCCCCAACGGGCCTCCGACACCGCGATCGCCCAGCCGGAGAAGGTACGCAGAAACCAGAACAAAGCGGAGCTCTCGGCATGAAACAACTGACCCGGCACTGCTGCAGATCCTTGACCACCCTGTTGCTGACCGCGGCGGGGTCTCCGGCCCTGATCGCGGCCGATGCGGTGGACAAATCACGGTTCACGCTGTTCAACCCCACCCCGCATGAACACCTGCGCGCGTTGAGCACCGATCGCCCGGACAAGACCGAAAGCGCCTACACCGTCGATGCCGGCCATTTTCAAATCGAAATCGACGTCGTCAATTACACGCACGACCACGACAGCGGCGGCGGCACCGACACCACGGTTGATGCCTGGGCCATCGCTCCGATCAACTTCAAGATCGGGTTGCGCAACAACGTGGACTTCCAAGCGGTGATCGGCACCTACCATCACCTCCGCACCGAGGACGAGGTGGCCGCTCGCCGGACCGTCCAGCAGGGCTTCGGCGACGTCGTCAACCGCCTCAAGATCAACCTCTGGGGCAACGACGGCGGCCCGACCGCCATGGCCGTCATGCCGTTTATCAAGTATCCCACCGCCCAGGATCACCTCGGCAACAGCGGCGTCGAGGGCGGCGTTATCATCCCGCTGGCCGTGGCCTTGCCCGCGGGCTGGGGAATGGGCGTGATGACCGAACTGGACATCGCCCGCGACGAGGTCGGCCACAGCTACCACGCCGAGTTCGTCAACAGTATCACCTTCGCCCGTGACATCGTCGGGAACCTCGGCGGCTACGTCGAGTTCTGGAGCATGGTCAGCACGGAGCGAGGTGCGGACTGGGCCGGCACCTTCGATGTGGGGCTCACTTATGGGCTCTCGGACAACATCCAACTCGATGCCGGAATCAACATCGGGGTCACCGACTCCGCGGACGACTTCAATCCCTTCGTCGGTGTTTCATTCCGCTTCTGATCACCGGCACTGTCGCCGGTCTCGAACCATCCGAGGCCCGGGCTGGCCAAGCCCTGGGGGGCACCCTGCAAAGGGGGGGCCGACCTGGCCCCCGACGTGCCGGGAGTCACGCACCGGAAGTCGTGCGGATGAGATCCCGGTCAATCGGGACTTCCCACGTGCC
>DATLZF010000772.1:0-8782 GCA_035574135.1 Candidatus Methylomirabilota bacterium | reverse complement strand
CATCTCCGGCCTTCTATCGGTTGCGGGTTGACTGGGTGCCCTGAGGTAGTCCGGTCGGGGCACTCTTGCGGCGCCGCCCGGCAAGGGCGAACGAATCCCCCCACCGCCAGTCGCGCCGCAATCGCCGGCCTGCGGCAGGACCGCGCCCGTACATGCGGTATCCCGCCGCCATTCTTGACCTGCGCCAGGGCGACTGATATACGGGACGCGATAATCAGAAAGCTGACACTCACCCTGCTTCCTCTATGCATTCGAGTCGTTGTATCTCCATCCACTCCACCGCCGCCTGTGGGAAGACCCCGACGTCGAGCTCCAAGCTGGCGCGGCTGGCAAGCCTGTTGTTGCTGACCGGCGTCACCCTGCGCGTGGAGGCGCAGACGATTACCGTGTCGAATCTCTGGACCCTTGCGGCCGGCAGTCGCGCCTACGTGACGGCCGGGGCCACCGAGCGTGGCATCGCTTACAATCCGCTCTCGAATCACGTCTATGTCGTCAGCCGCGCGGAGAGCACGTTGAGGGTGGCGATTTTGGACGGCGATAGCGGGACTGAACTCGGCTTTCTCAACACCACAGGGGTTGGCGGCGGCACGTTCGCCCTGAGTTGCATCGATGTGGCCGACGACGGCTCCATCTATGCCGGCAACCTTTCCGGCGGCTCCACAGCCACGCCCACCTACCGTCTTTATCGCTGGGTCAACGAGTCGGATCCGCCGACGCCGCTCTTTGTCGGCAATCCCGGCGAGACCGATCCCGGCCGCTGGGGGGACAACCTGCGCGTGCGCGGCAGCGGCTCGGGCACGCAGGTGTTGCTCGGTTCCGGCTCCGGCTCATCCCTGGCCTCGATCCTCACCTACACGGATGACACCCTCACCGCCATGACGGCACGCCGGATCGTCAACACCGGCATCGCCAACAGCGATTTGAGCAAGGGCGTGGCCTTCGGCATCGGGGACACCTACTTCGGCAAGAACAACGGCGTGGCCAACGTCCGGCAACTCACGTTCGATCTACCGGCCGGCACCGGCGCGCTGGCGGCCAACGTGCCCGTCGAAGCCGGCATCGGCCCCATTGACGTGGACCCGGAGAACAATCTTCTGGCGGGGGTGAACATCAGCAACCACCGGCTGGTGGTGTACGACATCTCGACACCGACGGCGCCGGCGCTGCTGGCCGCGCTGCCGTTTCCCACGCCCAACGTGGCCAACGGCAACGGCGTCGGCCAGGTGGACATCGCCGGCGGCCGCATCTATGCGGTGGACACGCAGAACGGGATCGTGGCCGCTCGCATCCACATCGATACCACGCCGGTGCCTCCGGTCATCACGACACACCCGCAAAACGTGACCCTGGTCGAAGGCGGCTTCGGTTCGTTGAGCGTGGCGGCCACCGGGCCGAGACCCTTCTTTTACCAATGGTTCTTTGGTGACCTGCCCCTGGTCGGCGCGACCAACAGCAGCCTGACCCTCTCCAACGTGACCCTGGCCCAGGCCGGCACCTACTCGGTGGTGGTATCCAATGCGGCGGGCGGCGTGCCGAGCAATCCGGCTACGGTTTCCGTGACGCCGACCGTTCGCTCGCCCACGGTGTTGAATCCTCTGTGGCAGTTGCCGGCTGGCAGCGTGCCGTGGCTGGCTACGGACAACACCCACCGCGGGCTGGCCTACAATCCCACCACGGACCACTTGCTCGTGGTCAGTCGCACACCCAGCAACGCCATCCACGTCCTCGATGCCGCCACGGGCGCCTACCTTTACAACCTCAATCTGGAGGGCGTGGTGCCGAATGCCACGCTGCCCGCCATCAACATGATCGGGGTCAGCGACGACGGCGTCATCCTGGCCTGCAATCTCACTACGGATGGGACCGCCGCGCCACTCAACATCTATTCGTGGGGCTTCGAGGACAGCTTGCTGGCGCCCATGACCGTCTTTTCGGGCGATCCGGGTAACGGCCTGATCGGCCCGGCACGGTGGGGCGATTCATTCGACGTCCGCGGCGAGGGCATCGCCACTCAGATTCTGCTCGGGACCCGGTCCGGCACCCACGCCGCGATCCTGCAAACCGGGGACGGGGTCGTTTTCACCTCCACGCCGATCCAAACGGATGCGGCGGCCGGCGATTTCGGTCTGAGCGTGTCGTTCGGGTCGGGGGACACGTTCTGGGGCAAGGCCTCCGCCCGCCCGCTGCGGCGAATTGGCTTTGACCTGGCTTCCGGCACGGGCACCACGCTGGCGCTCTTCAGCGCGGACAGCTTCCCCAGCGGCCTGTCGGTCATCGGCGTGGATGCCGGGAACTTCCTGATGGCGGGCATTGCTCGGGAGAATTCGGACAACGTGCGCCTGTTCAGCATCCTCAACACTCCGGATCAGCCGCTGTGGCTGGATACGGAGTTTTATCCCACGGATTTTCCGAACGACAATGCCACCGGGGCCATCGACTTCGGTGGGGGGCGCCTCTACGCGCTCAATTCGAACAACGGGATCGTAGCCTATTCGGTCACCCCCCCGGTGGTCGCGCCACGCCTGCGCTATCGGATTGAAGGCAACCGCATGATCCTTCAGTGGAACGGGCCGGCCACGCTTCTTTCCTCGCCCACCGCCCGGGGTGGATATGAGCCCGAAGTCGGCGCGGTCAGCGGGTTCGAGGTGGACCTGAGCCGGGCGGCCGGGCGCTTTTACCAGTTGATGAAGTGAAGCGGCCTCGCTCGCGCGCGCGGGTGGCCGAAGTGGGCTGCCAGCGTCGCCGCCATCTCTGGACGGAGCGGTCAGGTCACAACTTGCGCAACCGGTAGAAGACGCTGCCGCCCGACAGGGAGTTGGTGACGGTGAACTCGTCGCCGACCACGCCCCGGGGAGCTGTCTCGGTGCGCCACGTCTGTGTGGGCCCGAGATCGATCCGCTCCAAAACGTAACCCGGGGCATTGGTGGCCCAGCCGACCACGGCGGCGTTCCCTTGGCGCGCCACGCGCAACCGTGGCGACGGCGCGTCGCCATCCAAGACGCCATCCAATTCCCGATCCAAGGCCATGCGGACGCCCGATCCGACCGGCACCCCCATGATCGTCAGCGTGTCGCCTGCCAGCACTCGCTCCTCGAGGGCTGCCCGGCTCAAGACGGGCAGGTGGACAGAGTCCGGCTGGTAAACGAAAGCACTGCGATCGAAAAGGAAACCGCGTCGGCGGCCCTGGCTGATGCCGATCACGACGAGATCGATGTTTGTCAAGGCCGCCTGGGCTTCCATCAGTTGCCAGTCGTTGGAAATGCTGGCGCTGCGGAGAGTGCCGCGATGCACCGTGCGCGTGTAACCGACGGCGGGCGCCAAACCCGTGTCAAAGCATTGCACGAAGGCGTCGAGATCGCGCTTGAACGGCGCGTTGGTGGAGAACTCCTCAAACAGCGGCTGGCTCAGGAAGGTGAACAGGTCCGGCTGCGCGCCATCGTGGGTGATGCCGAAGCCGCCGACACTGGCCGCGCCGGGCGCGCGAGTGAGATTAAGCTTCTGATAAACGTTGCGCAAATGAGGCACCTTGAGGTCCTGCGGACCCCGGGCGGAACCGCCCGGGAAGATGACGCCGGAACTGCCGTCGGGTGGACTGTGGCATGTCGAGCAGGTGCGATACTCATTGAAGATCTCGTGCCGGAAGATCTCCTCGCCGCGGCGCGCGTTGCCGATCCCGGTGCGGGTGGGAAAACTCTCCGGGTAGGTGCGGTCGAGATTCTGATTCGGGTTCGGCTGGAACACGAGCGTCTCGATGAATTCGCGAAAGGCCTGCATGTCCGACTCCGGCAGGGGGTTGCCGCCCAGCAGGCTGGCGAAGGCGCCGTTGAAGGAAAGGAAGTTGGTGCGATCGCCGCGCCAGTGGAGCGGGTCGTGCCCCTTGAGGCCCTTGAGCGTCTGGGTGGTCATCGGTCCCTTCATCGGATGCAGAACGCGGGTGATAATCGTGACGCCGCGCGAGTTCGTGCCCCGTTCGGTCTGGAGGGAGCCGTAGGGATCCCCCAGGTCCCACGCCAACAGGTCCATCTCAGCGTCGATGTGGCACGAGGCGCATGCCGCCGTGCCGTTGCCCGAAAGCTTGGCGTCGTAAAGAAACCCGCGGCCTTGGCGGATCACGTCCGGTGTCGGGTCGTGGCTACCCGTGGGAATCTCGCGCACGACGCGGTCCTGGGCCGGGTCGATGATGGTGATGGTGTTGGCCAGCCGGTTAAGGACATACAGGGCCTTGCCAGGGAGGAGGGCCAGCCCGCGCGGGCCGCGCTTGTTGCGGGGACTGGCCCGGGAGCCGGCACTGTCCGGGTTCAACTCGATGCGCCGGAGGATTTCGCCGGCGGTGTTCATGCGGGCGATGCGATCAGTCCCGAAGGCCGCGACATAGAACTCTTCGCCATCGGGACTGAAGGCCAAGGCCATCGGCTGGGCCAACGCATTGGTCTTCTCAGCAAGGTTGGGAAAGTTGGTGTAGGTGAAGCCCGGGTTCAGATCCAGGTGCGTCACGGCGCCGCTGGCCAGGTCGATGCGGGAGACGCGGTTGGTGGCCATGTTCCCACGGAGGTTGCGCTCGAAACGCGTCAGATTGCGCGCCTCCCAGTTGGCCACGAAAACGTCGCCCTGGATGGGATGCACCGCGAGCCCGAGGTTGATGGTGCCCACTCGCGGAAAATAGCGCACAATGGTCAGGGCGGCGGTATCGATCTCGACCACGTCGTGATCCGGCATGGTGAACTGGATTACGGCGTTGGCGCCGGTTGTCCAGAGCGGGTCCGCGGCGTCCACAATGAGGCTGACGCGGGGCGGAGCCGGTAGAGACGGGATGGCGGGAGGCGGCTGAGGCGGCGCCAAAGGGGCGGGGACGAGCGTCGTGCGGTTGCCGGAGAGGGCAAAGGCGGCGTAAACGCGGGCGCCATCCGGGCTGACCGCCAACGCGCGCGGGTTCTCCCCAAAGAGCGCGATGTTCGTGATCGCCGTCCGTTGCGCGAGGTCGAAGACGACGATCCGGTTGTTACGCGATGCGCTGACGAAGGCCCGACCGGCCGCAAACACGACGTCCGCCGGTTCATCCTTGACGTAAAGCGTGTCGATCACTTCTCCGCGCGCGACGGAAACAATGCTGACGCTGTCCGAGACCTCGTTGACGACCCAGGCCTCATCTGCGCTGACCGCGTTGACCGACACGGGTTCGAGGCCCACGGGGATCTCCGCGATCAGGACCGGGTGGTCGGGCACGGACAGGTCGAAGACCGACAGGCGCGCGTCCGGTGTGTTCACCGCAAAAAGGCGTGAGCCATCCGGGGCCAGGCATACGGGGCGGGTTTGCTTGCCTTCGAAATTCAGAAAGGAGCCTTGTGCCCGAGCGAAGCCGGTCAGCCCGATCAGCCACATTCCCAACAAGATGAACCGCATCCACTGCCACGCCCTCATAACAACCAGGTACTTGTCGTCGCCACGTTCGGTGCCGCGAAGGATAATCCATAACGCCCGCATAGGATAGAGCAGATTACTCGAGGAGAACCAGAACTCGAGATCCTGACGCTGAACCGTGGCCTTCCCCCGGGCGCGACGCAGACTGCTCGGGCCCGCTGTCCCCAAGGGGTGACCAACGGTCGGCGGCGCTGAGAGCCGGGACGTCAGGCCGCGACCCGGCAGCGCGGGATGACGGCTTTACTCGGACCTTTTGGAGATTTCCACGAATTGCTTCCGTCACAACGTGTTCAGGGTTGCAGGCCAAACGATACATCGGTTTGCAAGCCCAGCTACTGAATCTCCGGCACCTGCCGCTCGGGGCATCGGTCCTCGACACCAGCAGCCAATCCACGTCAACCGAATTGATGAACGTGGTACGTCCGTCTGCCTGCGCCGGATGCGGATCCCAGGCAAGCGCTGCACTCTGCGGGGCTGTCGGCTCCCTCTCCCACTACGGGACAGGAGTATCTCGATTGAATGAAACGGTCGGCCCGGCATTCTGTCGTCAATCTGCCACCCCGCCCACTGGGTTGGAACGAATGAAGGACGAACGGAGGCGAATCTCTGGCGAGTTGCTGGTAGAACGGGACGGCTGGTGCCTCAAGCCCTCCCACTTGTGCTCACCGATGCTCCGAAGCCCGGTGAAACTTCGCCGGCGCCTCGAGGATGATCGCCGGAAAGACAACGGGGCGCCGGCAAGAAAGTCCCACGGTGGGGCGTTTCCCGGACCGATTCCATTGCCGTCCGATCTTCCGCAGGGCTGGCCGCGTGAGGAAGCGGAGCCTCTGCCGGTCGTTGCACGTTCGCTTTGCTGGCGGCCTGCCTGCTTGGTGCGATGAGGGCACTGTCCCCGAGGGCGGGGTCGAACTCACGGCTTCAGCACCCCAGCGGAGAGTTCACCAAGTCCTGCCAACCACAGGTCGTCGGAACGCCACCCGACCATTCGTCCAAGCAGTTCGCCATCGGTTCTGGCCGGTTGGCCCCATGAACATTGGCCCGACGACCGTTCTTTGCTAGAGGACTTTAGAATAGAGTCACAATACGCATGGTTATTCCCATCCGCATTCGCCCCTTCATTTCCGTCAGTAGGATCGGGGCTGGTGCGGGCACAAGAAAGGCACCCATGAAAACGAGAATGAGAGCGGCGCTGCTGTTGACCTTGATCCTGACCTCCACCCAAACCTTTGCTAGTGACCCGGACCGTTTGCTCAGTCAGCGAGGCAGTGGCTTTGAGATGGAAGAACTGTTGAGTTCCCGCCTGCGCCTGCCTCCCGACTATTTTCATCCGGCCCCGCTGCCGGGTCGCCGATGGACCATCAGCGCTGTCCGCCGCTGGAATCAGATCGCCGTGGACGCCAGCGGCTATGATCACGCCGGCGCCCGGGAGCAACTTGGTCCAGGTCGATCCAGCCGCGCCATGGCCATTGTTCACCTGGCTATTTTCGACGCTCTCAACTCGGTGACGAGGAACTATGAGAGCTACGCGAACTTCCGTGTGCCCACGGGGCCGGTCTCCCTTGATGCCGCCGTGGCCAAGGCCGCGCATGACACATTGGTGGTGCTCTTCCCGGCGCAAGCCGCAAACTTCGACGCGTGGCTGGCGGTGGACCTGGCCCAGATCCGCAATAAGAAGGCCAAGGCCAACGGGGTTCTGGTGGGGAAACGGGCGGCGGAAGCCATTTTGGCGCTTCGCGCCAACGACGGTTCGCAGCATGCCGAGCCTCAGGTCGGGGTTGATTGGATCACCAGTGATGCTCCCGGGCACTGGCGTCAGGATCCGATCAGTCAAATCCCGCTGGCCCTGGGGGCGCATTGGGACACGTGCGCTCCCTTTGTGGTCGAATCAGCGAGCCAGTTTCGAGCCCAACCACCGCCCGCTCTGAACAGCCGCGCTTACGCCATCGCCTACAACGAAGTGAAGCGCCTGGGCGGTGACGGAGTGACGACACCGACAGAGCGGACGATGGATCAAACCATCGCCGGCATCTACTGGGCCTATGACGGCGTGCCGAATCTGTGTGCCCCACCGCGGCTCTATAACCAGATCGCCGTTCATATTGCCGACCAAATGGGCACGGACGACCTCAACACCGCCCGACTGCTGGCCCTTGTCAACGTCGCGATGGCCGATGCCACGCTGACGTGTTGGGAGTCGAAATACTACTACGACGTGTGGCGGCCGGTGACGGGCATCCGTGAATCCGACGCTGGCACCGGCCCCAGCGGGCTGGGCGACGGCAACCCCGCCACCGTTGGTGATCCGGCTTTTTCTCCCCTGGGGGCACCCGCCAGCAATCTGATGGGCCCCAACTTCACGCCGCCGTTCCCCGCCTACCCCTCCGGCCATGCCACGATGGGCGGCGCGCTCTTTCAAGTGCTACGCCGGTTCTACTGGACCGACCGCATTCCCTTCACCTTCGTCTCCGATGAACTCAACGGCGTCACCCGGGACAACGAGGGCAACGTGCGCCCCCTCGTGCCACGCACCTTCCGCTCCCTCTCGGAAGCGGAAGAGGAGAATGGCCAGAGCCGCATCTACCTCGGCATTCACTGGGCCTTTGACAAGACCGAGGGCATCGCCATGGGCCGCCGGGTCGCCAATCATGTCGTCGGCCACCTGTATCGACCGGCAAATCGCGGTCGGCACTGATTCGCCGGCCGCTTGAGGTTCGTGATCGGCCTCGAAAAACCGTGGGTTGCATCGCGTGGACGTGGGGCGTAGAACCCCGCCCATGCAAACTTCGCCGTCCGGCAAGGCTGGCGCGGATCTCGTGGAAGTGGCTGCGGGCGGCCTGGTGTGGCGCGGCCGCGGCCCCTTCCGCAAACTTGCGATCGTGCATCGCGCGGCGCCTGACCGCAACGACTGGGTTCTCCCCAAGGGCAAGCTTGACCGGGGCGAACGACCGGAAGACGCCGCGTTGCGGGAGGTGAAGGAAGAGGCGCAGGTCGAGGCTCGTCTCGGCGCGCCGGCCGGCTGCACCACTCATTCCAAGAACGGGCAGCCCAAGGTGACGCTCTACTGGCACATGCGGGTGATGCGCCGGTTCGAGTTTCAACCCAACGCCGAGATCGATCAGGTGCGGTGGCTCAGACCGGACCGGGCGATCCGCTTGTTGACGCATCCGAACGAACGGCACCTCGTGCTTCGGGAGTGCGGCCGGGGCGCGCGCGGGTCGAGATGGTGCTTCCGCGGCCGGAGTCCGCGCCAGGATCGACTGGAAACGGCCATCGCCTTCGCTCGGACTCATCTGAACCTTCTGGCCGTTCGTGCCGCGGACACCGCGCCCTCCGCGCCGCCTGCCTCGAAGCTGATCTCGCTGCT
>DATLZF010000771.1:0-4136 GCA_035574135.1 Candidatus Methylomirabilota bacterium | reverse complement strand
TGCCGCACCTGCCACCGCGAGAAAACCGGCCGCTTTGAGGAAGTGGCGTCGTTGCATGCTTCCGTTCTGACGGTGGGGGGGATGGACTATTCGGCCGCAGTCTGTGGACTGCACGCAGCGATCAATAAACAGCCGGTGAATCACAAGACACGCAAAGCCACGGGCCTCGGCATCCTCTAGGTTGCCGCCACAACGACGTATGCTTGGGTCCGGAATGGAAACGCAACCGACGGGGAGGCAAACCGAGCGCCCGACGGGGGAAGGTTCGCTGACGAGAGCATCTTCTGCGTCCGCTGCGGGAGTCGGCCCTCGCGAGTTCTTTCACAACCGGTTCGTCTATGCCGTCATCTCGCAGCGCGCCCGGGGGCTGTCCATCGGCGTCAATTTGAACCCGGACCGGGAGTGCAACTTCGACTGCGTGTATTGCGAGGTGGACCGCGCCCGGCCCATCCGCGACCGGATCGTCGATCCGGCGGTGGTGGCCGCCGAGCTGAAGGAGATGCTGGGGCTGGTTGAAAACGGCGGCTTCGGGCGGCTTCGGGGTTATGAAGCGGTTCCGCCCGAGTTGCTCGTGCTCAAGGAGGTGGCGTTGAGCGGAGATGGCGAGCCCACGCTTTGTCCGAACTTCGTGGAAGTGGTCGAGGCGGTGATCCACGTCCGGGCCCAGGCAGGATTCCCCTTTTTCAAGATCGTTCTCATCACCAACGGCACGGGTCTCGACCGGCCGGAAGTGCAAGCAGGGCTGAAACTCCTGACCCTTCGCGACGAAGTCTGGGCCAAGGTGGATGCCGGCACGCAGGCGTTCATGGACCAAATCAATCGCTCCTCCGTGCCGCTCCGGCAGGTGCTCGACAACATCCTCGCGCTGGCGCGTGCGCGACCGGTGGTCATTCAAAGCCTCTTCGCTCTGGTTGATGGCCACCCCCCGCCGCCGAACGAAATCGAGGAATACGCTCTCCGGTTGCGGGAGTTGAAAGAGGCGGGAGCGCAGATTCCGCTGGTCCAAGTGTACTCGGCCCACCGGCCCGCCGTCCGGAAATCCTGCGATCACCTGCCGCTGCGCAGCCTGTCTCAGATCGCCCGGCGCGTGCGCGACGTCAGCGGGTTGCGCGCCGAAGTGTTCTGACCCCTGCCGGCGGTCCCGCGGTGGGCTTCCGTCGGGGCCTCTTCGGGGAGGACGCGGTCCGGCGCGCCCAAGGCGGCTGTGCGGCCCGACGCCACAGAGGGGTGACCCCGTCCGACAGCCGGAGCGAGGATTGGCGCGTCGCCGCGACGGCGGCTACTCCTGTCGGCGGGCGGATTCCTTGACGGCCCGGATGATCCGGCTGTCGTCCGCGCCACTGTTGCGCACCAGGGCCAGAAACTGCGGCACGGGCATCCCCACCCGGCGACAGAACGCGCGGTCGCCCGCGCAGCCAAACATCAGGTCCGGTGGCATCTCGCCCCGCAGCTTGAGCCGGGCCTTGGCGATGATGCGTGGCAGCCACTCGATGCCCTCGACGGCGGCGGTCTTGGGCGGCAACTCGTCCATCGAGCCCACTCGATTCGACGGACGGCCCTTCATTTCGTCGAGGAAGTAATCCCGCCGAATGCGGGTGATGGCGAGGATCGTGTCAAAGTCCGGCTCGCCGTCGGAGAGAAAGTCGTCCACGAAGTCGAACAGTTCCTGGGCGGAACATCCGATCGCGCGGAGGAACCGGACATCCGCCTCGTCGAACATGGTGTTCGGCGTTCGGCATCCCGCCCGGCCGGCAGCCACGGCGCGATCGAAGACGGCGCGGAACGTCCTCTCCCAATCCGCCGGCTGATCGGGTGCCTGCGCTGTGCCGGCGACGTGCCGGCCCGATCCTCGTTCGTGCATGGTCATTCCTTGGTGATCGTTTCGTCGAGATTCAGCAGGACGCGGGACACGACCGTGTAAGCCGCAAGCTGCGTCGGCGTGGCGCCCGGGGGCAGGTTGGCCGGCGGTCCGGGCTGGCCGGCCGCCACCTCGTTGGGGTTGAGCCAGCCTTCGGCCATACGCTGGCGTTGAGCTTCCAGCAGGGCCAGGAGTTCCCCCCGTTCCACGTCATCCGGCGGGCGGGTGAGCACGCGGCGGAAGGCGTAGGTGATCCGGTCCGCGTCGGAGGGGCCGCCGCGTCGCAGTGTTTCGCGCGCCAGCGCCTGGGCGCACTCGACGAAGAGAGGTTCGTTCAGGGACACGAGTGCCTGCAACGGCGAGTTGGAACGCTGCCGACGGACGCAGGCGGAGTCGGCGTTGGGAACGTCGAACGTCTGGAGCATCGGATAGGGCGTCGAGCGCCGGCGGAAGGTGTAGAGGGCGCGGCGGTATTTTTCCGGGCCTTCCTCGTGTTTCCACGGAAAGGGCGCATAGCTGGCCGGCGGCTGGAAGAGAAACTCCGGCGCGGGCGGCATGACGCTGCGGCCGCCGATTTTGGGGTTGAGCAGGCCGCTGGAGGCCAGCGCGATGTCGCGCACGATCTCGCCCTCCACGCGGAAGCGAGGTCCGCGGGCCAGCAGGCGGTTGTGAGGATCGCGCGCGGCCAGTTCGGGCGTGACATGGCTGCGCTGGCGGTAGGTGGCGCTCAACACGATGGCGCGGTGCAGGTGTTTGATCGACCACGGCCGTGGCGATTCGCCGGCGGTGAACCTTTCCCTCGGCTCCACGAATTCGCAGGCCAGCCAGTCGAGCAATTCGGGGTGGCTGGGCGGCGCCGCCTGCACACCAAAGTCCTCCGAGGTCTCGACAATGCCCGTGCCGAAATACGCCTGCCAGACGCGGTTGACAAACACGCGGGCGGTGGTGGGCGATCGGGGATCAACCAACCAGCGGGCCAGCGTCAGCCGGGAGCCGTCGGCCCCCGGTGGCAACGGATGCAGGAAAGCGGGCACCCCCGGCGTCACGAGTTTGGTCGGTTTGAGCCAGTCGCCGCGTCGCAGGATGCTGGTGGGGCGGCCGCCCTCGCGGGGCACCAGGGCCAGGGTGGTGGCGCCTTCGGGCCATTCATCGCGCAGCGTCTCGATGCGGCGGTTGGCTTCGGCCCATTCGGGCACGGTGGTGCGCCAGTAGCTGAAGACTGCCGCCTGTTGCGCCGCGCTGCGCCGGGCCCGGGGCACGTCGGAGATGATCTCGCGCACCTTGCGCGGGAGCGGATCGGCCTTGAGCTCGCCCCGCGCGGTCGTGTAGCTGAGGCGATAGCGGCCGAGGTTGTTGTTCATGTGGTCGTCGCTGTTCCAGCCGCCGTGGTTTTGCTGGAGGCCGATGCGCCAGTAGGTGTTCGAGCCGAAGCCGACGGGTTGCGCGGCGGCAAACACGGCCTTGCGATCGGTGTTGCGGCGGCCCGGGCCGGCATTGATGCCCCAGGCGGTGTGGGGATCGCCATCGATGGCGAAGGTGATGGGGCCGGTCGTCCGGTTGTTGGTGGACTTGTCATGGAAATTCTCTTCGAGGGGCCGGACCGGCTGGTTGTAATCGGCGCTGGCCGAGGCCCATTTGACGCGAACCTTGTTGGTGGGGGCCTTGAGGTCCACGGCCTCGACGAAAAAGTCCGTGAGTGCACAGGTGCCATTAAAGGCCCGGCCGGGGCCGCCGTAGGGCAGATTGGGATCGGTGAACAGTTCGAGGCGAAAGGCGGTCACGCCGTTGAGATCGTTGGTGGTGCGGAACCACTGGGTCATTTTGGTGGGCGCGTAGCCGCAGGCCAGCAACGACCCGTCAGGCAGGAATTCGTAACGCTGCGCCATGTCGCCTTCGTAGTGGAGGTCGCGCAGGACGTGCCACTCGGGTTGGTCGTTGCGGACCGTTTCCTCCCAGGCAGCAAGCCGGGTTTCCCAGTCGGGCACGCGATGCTGCAGCTCGGCCTCGATCTCGGAGATCTGGCGTAGGATGTCGGCGATCTTCATCTGTTGCTCCGGTGAGTACACGGCCGGACGTGCCTCGTGATCGTTGTTCAGATAGGCAAAGAGGCGGTAGTACTCCTCCTGAGTGAGCGGGTCATACTTGTGGGCGTGGCATTGCCCGCACTGGATGGTGAGGCCGAGGACGGATTTGCCCAGGGCGTCCATGCGGTCAAACATCGCTTCCATGCGGAACTGCTCGGGGTCGATGGCCCCTTCCATGTTGACCATGGAGTTGC
>DATLZF010000770.1:0-4396 GCA_035574135.1 Candidatus Methylomirabilota bacterium | reverse complement strand
ACCGCCGTGAAAATCGCGCCTCACTATTCCGGGCCGGTGGTGCACGTTCTCGACGCCTCCCGCGCCGTGCCGGTGGCCAGCAGCCTGTTGAGCGCCGAGCAGAAGACCGGCTTCATCCAGCAGCTCCGTGCCGACTACGACAAGCTCCGCGCCCAGCACGGCGGCCAGCAGGCGAAGCTGCTTTCGCTCGAAGCCGCCCGCGCCAATGCCCCGAAGCTCAAATACGACGACCTGCCGAAGCCGGAGTTCACCGGCGTGCGCACGCTGTCCTCCGGCAGCTTCAATCCCGGCAGGTGCGACTGCGGCTCTTCGCACGGCCACGCCGGTGCGTATGCGGTGACGCTGGAGGAAGTGATTCCGTTCATCGACTGGACGCCGTTCTTCCACACGTGGGAACTGCGCGGCGTCTATCCGAAGATTCTCCAGCACGAGAAGCACGGCGAGGAAGCGCGCAAGCTCTTCGCCGACGCGCAGAAGCTGCTGGCGGAATTCGTGGCCAGGAAATCCCTCGGCCTGCGCGCCGTGTATGGCCTCTTCCCTGCGAACGCCATCGGCGACGACGTGGAAGTTTACACCAATGGCTCCCGCAAACATCTGCGCGCGACCCTCCACTTCCTGCGCCAGCAGATGGAAAAAGACGATGGCTCGCCGAACTGGTGCCTGGCGGATTTCGTCGCGCCCAAGCCTGCCGCCCCGGCACGCGTCGCGGATTACGCCGACCACATCGGAGCCTTCGCGGTAACGGCGGGGATCGGGCTGAAGGAAATCGTCGAGGGCTACAAGGCCGCCCACGATGACTACAACGCGATTCTCGCCGAGGCGCTGGCCGACCGGCTGGCCGAAGCCTTTGCCGAGTATCTCCACAAGCGCGTGCGCGACGAATGGGGCTTCGGCCGCACCGAAAGTTTCGCCAACGAGGATCTGATCGCGGAGAAGTACCGCGGCATCCGCCCGGCGCCCGGGTATCCGGCGTGTCCGGATCACACCGAGAAGGCGGTTATCTGGGATCTGCTCGACGCCGAGCAACACACCGGCATCCAGCTCACCGAGAGCTTTGCCATGTATCCCGGCGCGAGCGTGAGCGGCCTCTACTTCGCGCACCCGGAGTCGAAATACTTCGCCGTCGGCAAGCTGGGCAAAGACCAGATCGAAGACTACGCGAGGCGGAAAAACTTCACGGTGGCCGAAGTGGAGAAATGGCTCGGGCCCTGGCTGAACTACGCGCCCACCTGATTCGTCGTCCGCAAACGGATGTCGCCCGGCGCGGGCGGAATCCACCGCGCTTCCCTTCTTCCCGGCCCGAATCGTTGTCGCCTCAAGAACACGAGCCACACTGCGTCCGACCGACGGCACCTCCCCGCTGCACCCGACACGAAACCGATTGCATCCCACGCAGGCGCGCCTTTACTCTCCCGCCATCACTCCGAGCCGCGAGCGCGCGAACATGCGACACAAGTGCCATCAAATCTGGGGGCGCCTTCTGCTCGTGGCGTTCTGCGCGCCTTCGGCAGTGGGGGCCGCCGGGCCGCCCCTTCTGTTGTCCGGCAACGAAGGCAAGATCGACCTGACACCGGGTGTGGCCACGTTCGTTCCCCATGCCCCTCCCGATTCGCTGTCGATCTTGGATTTTTCGACGTTCCCCCCGTCGGTCCGGCACCTGGTCGATGTCCCCAACTCGGTCCTCGGCCCACCGTCCAACATTGCCATTGCCCCAAACGGGCGGTTGGCGCTCATTGCCAACGCGGTCAAGCCCGAGCCGCGCAACCAGACCAACTGGCTGCCGGAGAACTTCGTTCACCTCCTCGACCTCGCCGCCCGCCCGCCAGGTGTGGTTGGCCGTGTCGTCACAGGGTTGCAACCCTCCGGCATCTCCATCCGTGCGGATGGCCGCCTGGCACTGGTGGCCAATCGCGCTGAGGGCACCATCTCCGTGCTGGCTCTCGACGGCCTCAGCGCCACAGCCACGCACACCGTTAAGGTGTGCGCTCCGGCGGACTCCGTGTCGGACGTGGCCATCAGCCCGGACGGCCGGCTGGCGCTGGCCAGCGTCCAGAAGGGCGGGTATCTGGCCCTCTTGGAGTTGAGGGCCGATACCGTCTCCGCCACTGGCCGAAGGATCTCGGTGTACGGCCAGCCCTACCGCTGCATCATCACACCGGACGGCGAGTTGGGCCTCACCGCCGGCCAGGGTTACGGCAACGGTCTGGATCACGATGCGCTCACCGTCATCGATCTAAAGGCCGCTCCCATCCGTGCCGTGGACTACGTCCCCCTCGGCGCCGTGCCGGAGTCCATCGAGATCAGCCCCGATGGCAGGTTGTTGGCCGCCGTCGTCATGAACGGCTCCAATCTGGCCACAACCGATCCCAACCACCAACCATACGGGGAACTGGTACTGTTGCGCCGCGAGGGGCGAACCTTCCGCCTGCGCGAGCGGCATCGCGTCGGACGCATTCCCGAGGGCGTGGCCTTCACCTCGGACGGCCGGTACCTCGTCGTTCAGTGCCACCCGGATCGCGAACTGCGAGTGTTCGCCGTAAAAGGGGGGCACCTCCGGGACACGGGCCATCGAATCCCGGTGCCCGGTCGGCCGTCTTCCTTGCGTGCCTCGCCGTGAGGCCACGCCTGTTCCCTTATGAAACGACGAACCCTCTTGAAATCCCTCGGCCTTGGCGCGGGGCTGGGCGCACTGGGCGTCTTTGATCGCCGCGGCCTCATTGCCGCGGAGCACATCGCACGGGCCGCCAACGGTTCCGCGCCGCTCAAGATCACCAAGGTCCGCTCCTTCGCCCTGCGCCCGGCACGCGTCAACCTCATCGTCACGCGGGTTGAGACCAGCGAGCCGGGGCTCTACGGCCTGGGCTGTGCCACCTACACCCAGCGACCCAGTCCCGTGCTCGCGGCCACGCACGATTTTCTCGATCCCTTCGCCCGCGGACGCGATGCCAACAACATCGAGGACCTCTGGCAAAACGCCTACACCAGCTCCTACTGGCGCAACGGCCCGGTGCTGAACAACGCCCTGAGCGGCCTCGACATGGCGCTCTGGGACATCAAAGGCAAGCGCGCCGGCCTGCCCGTGTATCAGCTTCTCGGCGGCAAGTGCCGCTTTGCTGTCGATTGCTACACCCACGCCAGCGGACGCGACCTCAAGGAGGTCGAAGACAGCGTCCGCTCCAAGGTCGAGCAGGGCTACCGGCACGTCCGTATCCAAATGGGCAGCTACGGCTCGGAACATCTCTCAAAGAACGCCGACTTCCGCGATGCCGGCTTTGGCCTGCCGCAAGACCGGCTGATGGAATCGCTGCCCTACATCAAGGCGACGATCCGGATGTTCGACCACGTCCGCAACGTCTTTGGCGATGAACTGGAACTGCTGCATGACATTCATGAACGGGTCGAGCCGCGCGACGCCATCCGGCTGCTCAAGGAGCTGGAGCGGTTTCGTCCCTTTTTCATAGAGGACCCCGTGCCACCCGAGGCCAACGATTACTTCCGCCAGATTCGGGCCGCCACCACGGTGCCGATTGCCATGGGCGAGCTGTTCAACAGCCCGCACGAATGGGTGCCTTTGATCAAGGAACGGCTCATCGATTTCATCCGCGTCCACCTGAGCCAGACCGGCGGCTTCAGCGTGGCCCGCAAGATCGCCACGCTGGCCGAGTTCTTCAACGTTCGCTCCGCCTGGCACGGTCCCAGCGACACCAGCCCCGTGGGGCACGCGGCCAACCTACACCTGGACCTGATCATCCCGAACTTCGGCATCCAGGAGTTCTCGCCCTTCAATGAAGCGACCCAAGAAATCTTCCCTGGTTGTCCGACGGTCAAAAACGGCTACGCCTACGTGAACGAGGCCCCCGGCTGGGGCGTGGACTTCAACGAGGCCGCGGCGAAGCGGTTCCCGATTGAAAACACCGATCGGCCGCCCTACTGGGAGCCGGTGCGGCGCCGTGATGGAACGGCGGTGCGGCCATGAAACGGAGGGCGGGCCGGCCACGCCCCATCGTGGCCCGTGGTCCTTCGGGAAAAACCCCCGCCGCCCCCGCAGGGAGGACAACCCGCACCCCGCGAGGCGGGGTCGTCCCGCTGGCGGTGGCTTTGGCCCTTGCCCTGGCGGTCGGCGGCGCCCGGGGCGCCTCCTACCCGACCCGCTCCCTCGAACTGATCGTACCGTGGGCGGCGGGCGGTGGCAGCGACCGTGTGGCGCGCTTTCTGGCCGATGCCCTCCAGCGCGAGTTCGGCCAGCCAGTGATCGTCGTGAACCGCACCGGCGGCAGCGGCGCCGTGGGCCACTCGGCGGGCGCCCTGGCGGCGCCGGATGGCCACACGCTCACCTTGGCCACCTTCGAATTGAGCACCCTGCGTGCGATGGGGATTTCGCCCCTCACGTGGCGCG
>DATLZF010000769.1:0-3031 GCA_035574135.1 Candidatus Methylomirabilota bacterium | reverse complement strand
CAACATCAAGGTGCTCGTCCACTCGATCTGCACCGTGGTCGTCTTCACCCTGCTGCTGGTCACGGCCAGCACGATGAGCATGGCGGTCCGCGAGCGCTTCCGTGAACTGGCGGTGCTCAAGGCGCTGGGGTTCCGCCGTCTCGAACTGTTTGGATTGATCCTCGCCGAAAGCTTCGGCCTTGCGGCCTTGGGCGCGCTGCTGGGCATTGGCGGGGCGTGGGCGCTGTTCACGCACGGCAACATCGCGCAGATGACCAACAACGTGTTCCTCACCTTTGAAGTCACCCCGCGCATCATTGGCACGGCCGCCAGTGTGGCCGCGATCCTTGGCATCCTCGCCAGCCTCGCTCCGGCCCTGGCCGTGGCGCGCATGAGCGTCGTGCAGGGATTGAAGACGCTGGATTGAATCGCCGGCCCGGGCGAAAAACCATTTCCCCTCATCTGGCGCGCAGCTACTCTGCGGCCATGATCAAGACGGCAGTGGTGACGGGGGCGGGCAGTGGCGTGGGCCGGGCGGTGGCGCTGGCACTGGCCCGGACGGGATGGCGCACGGCACTGGTCGGGCGGCGCGAGGAAACATTGCGAGACACCCTGCGCCTGGCTGGGGAACACGCGCGGCAGATGTCCGTCCACGTTTGCGACATCGGCCGAGCTGATGCCGTGCAGACGCTTGCCACGCGGATTCTATCCGAGTTGGGCGAAGTGGAGGTGCTGGTGAATGCCGCCGGCACCAACGCGCCCCGTCGCAGCCTCGAAGTGCTCGCCCCGGCGGATTACCACCAGATGATCGACACGAATCTGCACGGTCCCTACTACTGCGTGCAGGCTTTTCTGCCTGGCATGCGCCAACGTCAGTCCGGCACCATCGTTAACATCGTTTCCGATGCCGGCAAACAAGCCAGCCCCAAAGCCGGTCCCGCCTATGTCATGAGCAAATTCGGTCTGGCCGGCCTTACCCAGTCCATCAACGCCGAGGAACGGGGCCACGGCATACGTGCCTGCGCCGTCTTCCCGGGCGACATCGACACCCCGCTGCTGGACAAACGCCCACAACCGCCCTCGCCCGAGGCCCGGGCTCGAATGCTCCGTGCCGAGGATGTGGCCGAGTGCGTTCTGCTGGCCATCAACCTGCCCGCCCACGCGGTGGTCGAGGAGATTGTCGTCCGCCCCCGCTGAGCCGCCCTCGGGATCGCGAGGCGCATGCCAGGTCGCAACCCGCCGTGGTGAAGTGCCGCTGCTGGTTCGGGCCGTGCCCGGACGCACTTTGGCCTTTCCAGTCCTTCGTCCCCGCTCTTATCTTCCCTACCGTGACGGTTGATACTTTCAAACACGAGATCGCGGAGGCTTTGAAGACCTACGACAAGTACGTGGTCTGTTTGGACAAGACGCCCGATCAATGCGAAGCCGCTCTGCGCTCGCTGATGGAAAAGGCCATCAAAGCGTATCTCACCCGTGGTCCCCACCTGCGCCACGGCATTGCCCTCGACCGGCAGACGACCATCATTCTCAGCCAGACGGAGAGCGAGCGGCCCTTGTGCGGGATCTACTTCAACCTGCACTCCCCCTATCAAAAGAAAACGACATCCAAGCCGGCCAAGTCGGCCGGGTAAGTCCGGCCCGGCGCCAAGGTGCGGGGCTTTCTACTCCTCCCGCACGTCATCGCCCACCTGGCAATCTCCGGTCACGATGTCGGCCACGAGGTTGAAATCCCTCTGCCACTCGGTGGGACGCAGTTCCGCCACCTTCAGGCCGTCGCGAAAGGCGTGCAGCCGCCGGTCCGGAGTGGGCAAAGTCCCAAGGGGGAAGGTGACCACCACAAACCGCCCGGCGCCATTGACCGCCGCCACACGGCCCGTTGCTTTGCCCGGGGTGATGATGGGTTTCGAGGCGGCGGGCTCGGGGCCATCCTTCCGCCGGCCTGCGCATCCGGACCCCACGAGCAGACCCAGCGCGACCAACGACCATAGAATACGCACAGCCGGTAACTAGCGGAGCCCCCGGCGGACAACCAGAAAAATTTCCGGCGAGCGCCCGGCCCGGACTCCGTTGCCTTCGGGCTTGACGCCGGAGCGACGGTGACGCGTGCTTTCCGTAGCCCATGAAGACGACCACCGTGATCGTTTCCGGCTTGTGGGCCGCGGCTTGCTTGGCGGCCGGGAACCCCTCGCCCGCCGGTGCGCAGACGATCCTGTACGCCACCGGCTTCGAACCGGCGGAGGGCTACGAGGTGAGTCTTCCGCTCAACGGCCAGTTGGGCTGGGTCGGCTCGACCGCGCCCGATTGCCCCGGAAACGGCCTGCGCGCGGACAATGGCAATCATCAGGCTTACGTCGGCATCGTGCCGTTGTGCGGGGATGAACAGGTCTTCAGCCTCGGGCGACCGGTGAACTTCTCGCCGTTGGCCGAGGGTAAACCGCGGGTCATCTTTGCCACCCGCATGACCATCCTGGACTCACAGAACGATTTCCACGATTGCTTCCGTTGGAGCGTCTTCAACCTCTCCGGCGTCCGGCTGTTGACCATCGACTTTGACAACACCTCCAAGGGGATCAACTACCTGCTCGAGAACAGCGTGAACTTCGTTTCCACCGGGCGCCGGTTTACCAATGGCGTGGCGATGCATCTCGAGGTCAGCATGAACTTCGAGTCCAATCGCTGGAGCGCCACTCTCGATGGGACCGCCCTGGTGACGGACCAACCCATCGCTCGTCCGGCCACGGCGCTGACCCTCCGGTCCATTGACGCCGTGTGGGTGTACAACTTTCCGTTCTCGCCGGGGGACAACGCGCTGCTGTTCGACGATTACCGCATCACGGCCGGCTCGGAGCCGGTTGAGCCGCCCGTTGTGGCTGCGCCCCGATTCGAAGGCGCGGATTTCGTCCTGCGGGTCGAAGGGGAGAACGGGCGCCGCTACGCCGTCGAGACAACCAGCGATTTCCTCACGTGGCAGCCCTTGGAAACCAACGTGGTGACAGGGGGCAGCTTCGAGTTCCGAGACGCCGGAGTGGCGGGCCAGCCTCGCCGGTTTTAT
>DATLZF010000768.1:0-6252 GCA_035574135.1 Candidatus Methylomirabilota bacterium | reverse complement strand
ACATTTTGTCCGGGCTGTCAGAGACTCCGGCAATAGCTGCAAATCTCAGGTCACGACCATCTACGGCCATCTTGCCATCCAATATGAGGCCGGCTGTATCAACGACGAGTCTCACCTCCGCATTGGCCCATGCTTTTCCTGATTGATTGGCGAGTGTAATCGGCCGGATGAACCGGGCGTGATACGTGGTGAGACCAGGAGGCAGGTTGTCCGCGAGATTCCCAGCGGGAAAGCCGTATTGAAGCTCCCAATCATCAGGAAGGCCGTCGCCGTCGGTGTCCGCTGCCACCACCGTAGGAATAAGTCGCGAAGCGAGTGCCACCGCGATGCACCAGAGCAGGATGTTCCGCCGCAGGTTCATGGCTGGCTTCCTCCATTCACCGTTGCCAGCCCGGAAGGAGAACGCACCGCCCTCTGGCACGGTGACGGCGCGCACGGAGTGACGCGCCCTGCCCTGGGGCGGTGCTTCGCGCCGCACCGGTGAGCCGGCTGCCGGAGCGAAGCCTGGCGCAACCCCGTCTTGCCGCTGTCACCCGTTTCGGTTAGCTTTCCGCCATGAGCACGAATGCCCCGGTCATTTTGGAAGAGATCAAGGCGTTGCCACCGGAGGAACAGGAGCAGGTGCGCGACGGCATCCTGCAACTGCAGGATCGTCAGCGTCAGTGGGAGGAACAGAAGTTGGAGTTGCGGCGTCTGCAAGCGAGCAGTAAAGGCAAAGGCTTGTTGAAGGCGCTGCTGGAAGATCGAATCAGGGAGCGGATGCGGGAAGAGGCGTGGCTCAAGACACGCCAGCCGAGGCGTGACAGCGGGGTGATAAATGCCTAATCTGGCCGCGTTATGACCGATATGCCCACAACCCAGACCATTCCGCTGACGCGCGACGAAGACGGTGTGTGGCGCGTGTCGGGATCGCGAGTGACGCTCGACACGATTGTACACCAGTTCAAGAGCGGCGCGACGGCGGAGCAAATCCAGGAGGATTTCCCTTCGCTCGCCCTGGGCGACATTTACTCCGTGATTGCGCATTACCTTGAGCATTCCCGCGCCGTCGAGGAATATCTGGGCGAGCAGGCGATGGCAGCCGAGGCAATCCGGCGTGAAGTGGAAAGCCGGCTCGACTCCGCGGAACTGCGGGAGCGGTTCCGGCGCCGCCGTGCGCAAGCTGTGGCTTGAGTGCAAGGACCAAGCATGCTGGCCCTGGCTGTGGACGAAAACCTGAACCATCGCATCCTGCGGGGGTTGCTGCGCGCAGTTCCCCATCTGGATTACACGCTCATTTCGCATACCGGCTTGAAAGGTTCCGCCGATCCGGCGGTGCTTGAATTTGCCGCCGGACAAGACCGGGTGCTGGTCATGCATGACCTGCGCACCATCCCCAAGCACGCCTACGAACGGGTGAAGGCCGGCCAGCCAATGCCCGGCGTGATCGCGGTGCCGGATGACCTGCCCATTGGACGGGCGATTGAAGACCTCGCGGTGATTGTCGAATGCGCCGCGCCTGCGGAAGTCGAGTCCCGGATTGCTTACCTGCCGTTGTAAGGCTGCCGCCCGCTGGAACACGTCGGGCTCTTGAAACGGACGGCCCGCAAACCACGTATGCCCGACTGAAGGCGGTGTGAAAAGACGACCATCGCCGGGCGAGGGCCTGCCATGAAGGAATTGAGGCGCGGGCGCGGTCATTTCTTTTTCCCTCCCTTCCCGGACACGGATGCGGAGCGATTCACGCGCTTCGACAACCGCCTTGAAGCTTTCCCCCGCCGCTTATACATTCCCGGCATGAGTTCACTGCTGTCCCGCATCACGATTGACCCGGACATCTGCCACGGCAAACCGGCCATCCGCCACCTGCGGTATCCGGTGGAATCCATCCTGGAATACCTCGCGGCGGGCGACACGTACGAGGATTTGCTCAAGGAATTCCCTGATCTGGAGCGTGATGATCTGCGGGCGTGTCTGGAATTCGCCGCGCAATCGCTCAAGCTCAAGAGCCAGCACCTCGTGCTCGCATGAAGTTCCTGGTTGATGCGCATCTGCCGCCAGGTTTGTGCGCCGTGCTCCAGGCCGCCAGTCATGATGCCGTCCATACCCGCGACCTGGCGGCCCAAAACCGGACGCCGGATGAAGCCATCAACACGCTCTCGTTGAACGAGCGCCGCGTGGCCGTGACCAAGGACTCCGACTTCTACCACTCGCACCTGCTCCACGGAAAGCCGTGGAAGCTGCTGCTCGTCCGCACCGGCAACATCCGCACGGGCGAGCTGCAACGGCTGTTCGAGCAACACCTTCCCGCCATCGTCGCCGCGCTGGACAAGAACTCGCTGGTGGAACTCGACCGGCAGGAAGTCCGGGTGGTTGCCTGAAGCGCCACGAAGCGCGGGGCGGCATCCCTTGCCGCCGGATGAGGGCCTGACATGAAGGAATTGAGGCGCGGGCGCGATCATTTCTTTTTCTTTGGCTGGGGCGCTTTGTTTTTTGGCGTGGTGGAAAGATCGCTCTTCAATTTGTTCACCAAGCGGTCCATATACGCACTTTGGCTTTCGTTGGCGCGTTTGCCTTGGGAAAGCGAGTCGATCAGGTTGTTTCTGGCTGTCTGGCCACGGTCGTATATCTCTCTGATAGCTTTTGAAGACGTCGAATAATTCACATTCTGTGATTCAGCGTAAGCGGCGGCATCAGGGTGCTTTTCAGCTAGCAAGGAGCTTGACGAAGACGAGTTCGAGGGTGAAATCCTTTGCTTAGCACCTGTACTGCCCGAGTCATTTAAGAATGATTGTTGGCCCCATGTAATGTAGCGTGAACCATTCCCCTTGAGGAAATCAAAACCTTCGTTAACCCCCTTCTTGCTCAACTCTTTTCCTGCCCAATAGCCCGCTACCGTTGCAGTTCCATGACCAGCTGCGCCGTAGAAATCGGCGGTAATAAGAGCCGCTGAGACAGGAATGTCCACAAGTGTCATCATTACAAAATCGTAACCTCCAGAAACAAACCCTACATGCTCTTGCGGTATCCCTGCGGCTATAGCGAATTCTTCGAGACTTCTTTGGATTGTTTCATCAATGAGTGCTTTCTTTGCCCCAAAGGCAAACCCGCTCCCAAAAGCCGCAACATAGCTTGCAACCTCTCCTTGAGGATCTGCTTTTGAGACTGGATTCCCATCAGCGTAGTGGTAAGCAACCGGCTTCCACCCCGGCCCAATCTTCTTCAGCGGATCGGTGGACAGGAACACGCCCGCGTCCGCCGAGTAGTAGCGGGCACGCATGAAGTAGAGGCCGGGCAGTTCCTCCATCACGCCATGGGAGCCGACAAACTGATACGGATTGGCGATTTGAGATTGGAGATTGGTGGAGCCGAGGCTGCGGCCATACGGGGTGTAGGCGTATTGGGCGGTGTTCGTGCCGCCAGTGCCCGTCAAAGCGATGATGTTGGCCATCGCGTCGGCGTGGTAGCAGGTGAGGCCGTTCGTGGAGTCCACCTTGAAAGCAAGGTCCGGCCCATGCACGTACCAGGCGGTGATCGCTCCGCTACCATCCGCGTCGCACAAAATCCGCTCCATGGTGCCGGACAGGTCGAGGACGAACCTCGTCTCGGTGCCGTCCACCGTGCGGGAGACACGCCGGCCAAAGGCGTCGTAGCGGTTGGCGATCCGTTTCTCGGTCATGCCACAGTCCCAGTCCACGCTCATCACACGGTTGTCCTCGTCATAGGTGAGGCACCAATCCTGCCCGCCTCCGGCCGAGTTGGTCATGTTGCCGCTGGCATCGTACTTATAGGTGAAACTGTTCGTCGGATTCAGCGCGTCCACACGGTTCGTAAGGCGTCCCGCCAAAGTGAAGCCTGACGTCTCATCCATCAGCGTTGGCATCGGCCAGTCAAGCGTACCTTTTTCGGTGGCAGCGGTCTTGTTGCCGTTGCGGTCGTAGGCGTAGGTGAGGGCCATGAGCGCGTTCGTAGCCGTTGGGCTGTTGGTCAGATAGGAGAGGTCGGTGATGCGCCCGGCATCGTCAAACACGTTTGTCTGAGTGACGCCGTTGGGATAGGCGCGACGGATGAGGCGGCTGGCCTTGTCGTAGGCGTAGGTGTTGGTGAACTGGCTGTTGAACACCTGGTTGGTGAGACGGCCGAGGGCGTCAAACGACTGCGCCAGAACCTTGCCGCCCGGATAGGTGACGGAAGTGGCGCGCCCCAGGGCGTCGTAGCCGTATTGCACCCGCTTGCCGAAGGCGTCGGTGTATTCCGTCACACGGTCCATCGCGTCGTAACGCAACTGGCTCAAGGTGGGCGGGCCGGAGCCGGAACGGGAAAGCACCTCCGGGTTGTTGTTGTCATCGTAGAGGAAGGCGTTCACCCGCCCGGTGTTGAAGGTGACGGACTCGATGCGCCCGCCGGCGTCGTACTTCAGCGCGCGGGTGGTGCCGTTCGGGTCGCGCTGGAACTCCAGCCGCAGCAACGGGTCATAGCGGTAGGTCCACTCGAAGCCGTCCTGGTTCTTCTCCAGGATGCGTTCATTGCGGTTGGAATAGGCCATCGAGTAATTGCCGTTCAGCGCGTCAATGATGTTCACGATGTTGCCCACGCCGTCGTACAGGTAGCGCCAGGGGAAGCCCTCGGCGTCCTGCCAGAGCTTGAGCCGTCCGCGCCCGTCATAGAAATGGAGCGAGGGATGGCCGTTCGGCGTGGTGATGGTCTGGATGCGCCCGGCCACGTCATAGGTGGTCTGGCGGGTGTTGCCCAGCGGGTCGGATTCGGCGATGACGCGGTTCAGGCGGTCGTAACGGGTCTTCCAGCTCCGGCCAAGCTGGTCAATGCGGTTGGTGCGGTTGCCGTTCGGGTCGTATTCAAAGCGGTGCGTGAGATTGAGCGGTGATTCGACGCGGATGAGGCGGTTGGCCGCGTCATGGAAGTTGGTGGAGGTATTCAGCAACGGGTCACGGATGGTGGCGACTTCGCCACGAGGCGTGTAGGTGTATGACCACGTATTGGTGCGGGTGCGGTCCACCATGTTGGTGCGCTGGTTGGCGGCGTCGTAGGCGTAGGTCGTCAACTGCCCCTTGGCATCGGAGGCGCTGAGGAGGTTGCCGTTGGCGTCGTACGTCCGCGTGAACGTGCGATGGAGCGGGTCCAGTGTGCGGACGACGTTGCCGTTGAGGTCGTAGGAAAAGCGCGTGACCTGCCGGAGGGCGTTGATCTCGGCCAGTTTCCAGCCGACGTCGTTGTTCAGGAACAGATTGGTGTGGCCCGCCGGATCAATGCGGGCGCGCAGGAAGCCGTTGGTGTCGTCGTAATCGAAGCGGGTGACGTTGCCATTGGCGTCGGTGGCGGTTTCCACCAGCCCGTTGGTGCGGTAGGTGTAGCGGACGAGCGGGCCGAGGTCGTCCCAGTGGTTGGTGAGGTTCCCGGTCTGGTCGCTGATGCCGAAGTAGTTCGTCCAGAAAGGGCGCCCGTTCACGTCCAGCGGGTGCGGGGTGATCTGGCGGACGGGCTTGTTGAAGAAGGAATGATACTCCCACAAACGGACCTCTCCAAGAGCGTTGGTCTCGGCGGTGACGTTGGCGCGGGAGTCGTAGGCGTAAAACGTCGTGTTGCCCAAGGGATCACGCAGGCTGGTACGATTACCCCGCTCGTCATAGGTGTGGCGGGTCTCGTTGCCGAGCGGGTCACGCTGGACGAGGACGCGGCCTTTGCGGTCGTAGGTTTCGAGCCATTGATGCTTTGCAGGATCGCCGCCCTGCCGCGTGCCCTCCGGGTCGGTGTGGCGAACCTGGCGTTTGGCGGGGGCGTTGTATTCGGTCTTGGTGACGCGGCCCAAGGCGTCCACCTGGTTCGTCTTTCGTTCGTACTGGTCGTACGCGACGAAGATGTTGGTGTTGCCACGCGGGTCCATGATGCGCTCCAGCAGCCCGCTGCTGGTGTTGTAAAAGAACTGCCACTTGGTTTCCACGTTCGTGACGATGCCGGAGGAGGCGGGCGCCGTGTTCGTGAGGGACTTGGAGATGAGACGGTTCTGGGCGTCGTAGTCAAACGATACGGACCAGTTCTGGAATGTCATGTTTGTCAGGCGGGGGCCGTTTGGG
Organism: Candidatus Methylomirabilota bacterium; assembly: GCA_035574135.1. Taxonomy (GTDB): domain Bacteria; phylum Verrucomicrobiota; class Verrucomicrobiia; order Limisphaerales; family DATLZF01; genus DATLZF01. The sequence continues at coordinate 181 of DATLZF010000768.1, read as the reverse complement.
CTGTAACCGAACGCGCATCGACCTCCTGCGGTATCAACGGCTTCGACGATCCGGCCCTCTCCCTCGTTCCAACTTATTTGCACGCGGTTTGAGTTGAAGTCACGGATTTCAAGAAGCCGGCCATCCATGTTTTCGTCTCCGCTGTCTGGGTTGCGGAATCGGTAAACGAGACGCTGCGGCG
>DATLZF010000767.1:0-3059 GCA_035574135.1 Candidatus Methylomirabilota bacterium | reverse complement strand
TCCAGGTAAGTCGCTGGCCGACATAGACCTGCTGATTTCTCGGCACGGGAGGGTCCAGGAGATTGAGAGAGAACCGCGGCAGGAAGTTGACACGAAACAGCAGGCCCTGACGAAACATCGCCCGGCGAAAGTCAGAATCGTCACCAAGCAGAGTGTCTGATATGGCTACCGGAGCAGCGACGACGCCACGCGTGTTGAGGTCTTCTATGCTACGGGCCGGTCCAGCCGGCCGTTCCGCTGTTTCACCCGGCGTGGCCGCCGTCTGACCACTGCAAAGAACCGGCGCCGAAATCAGCACAATCAGGATCCAAGGCAGGCGCTTGCGCAACATTTTGAAACATCGGACGTTGGCGATTCGTTTCACCACGAGCTCTCTGTGTCAGTGTGGCTGCCGGCCGCTCCCCTTCCCCGCCGTTCGAGGATCTGTTGCCGAGTGATTGGTGGCGAGACGGGGGCGTCGTCGTGCTTAGTCCATCAAGCCCGAGGGCAGATCCTCGAAACGTCCGCCCAAGCGATCGGTTCTCCTGGCTCGGGAGACGAGCATACGTACATCGTCCGCCGTCACCCGAGCACACCGGTCCTGGCGATACCACTGCCTGCGCTCCTCTTTGGTGAGACCCGCGGGCGGCTCCCCCAGGTACGGAAGAACGTAGACGGGTGTGTTGGGTTCAATACGCCAACTCTCGGCGAGTGAGCCGCAATCAACGGCGTCGTAGCCGATGGCGTCCATGAACTTCGCCACCTGAGCTTTGGCGTCGGCGTCGTCGCCCGCAATGGGCAAGGCCCAGCGCTCGGGGTCGCCGGCGGGCCGCGCTCCGTTGCGCAGATGGTGGAAATCGAGGTTGTGCAGTGCCTTGACGAGTCGAGCGCCTTCCAGGTGCCGCTGCACCATTTCGCTCGATGTCATGGAGCGGCTTTCTAACTCCTCGATACGCCCGTCGCGTTGGGGATAGTAGTTCATGGTGTCAATGACGATCTTTCCCGCCAAGGCCCGGGCGGGGAGTTCCCGGTAGCGGCCCAGAGGAACCGCCAACACCACCAGGTCACCGGCGCGAGCCGCCTCCTCGGGGGTGGCCGCCCGAGCGCGCTCGCCGAGTTCCGCGATCAAGCCCGCCAACGACTCCGGACCGCGGGAGTTGCTCATCACCACGTTCAAACCCGCGGCGACAGCCAGCCGAGCCAAGGTGCCCCCGATCATGCCGCTTCCAATAAACCCGACCGTTTCTATCATGGCGTCGTGTCCTTGCTTTACTGTCCTATCTGGCCGGAATGAAGCGCATCGCGCCCAGTCCGCTCGCGAGCACTTGCAACCCGTGCTTTTCCAGCAGCCGTTTCTTCATGAGTGCTCGCTCACCGCCGTATTGGCTTGGTTTTCGTCTTGATCCAACCTAGAATCAGATCGGCGACCTGCAGATTGTTCTTGTCCTGCATGATCATGTGGCTGTTTCCTCGAATGCCGCGGTCCGGCAGGAACAGCATCTCTGCGTTGCCCCCAGCACCGTTGACGCGTTTGATGAAGGCTTGGCAGGCGTCAAAAGGAATCTGCCAGTACTCCATGTGCCGGATTCCCGTCGGCGCGGATTTCAGGTGGTCGCCGAAGACGACCAGGATCGGTATTCCCGCCAGCACGCGGATTTGTTCATCCGTATAGGAGGCAGGACAGGTTCCCGGCTCCACCAGCACTAGGCCCCGGATCCCGGTTGGATCGATCAATGCCGCCTCCAGCGGAAACGCGGCGCCCTGGGAGTGGCCCATCAAGATCGTGTTTTTCAGCTCCCTGGCGAGCTCGGCCAGAGCCTTGGACGATGGGTTGGGGGCGGGCAGCAACGTGTTGAGATCGGGAATACTTTGTTTCGACAGCTCATCCACGGCCTCGACGGGAAACTGCTGGTCCGGATAGGCCACCCCCGGCTTTGGACCAAACCGGAAGTTCGTCCAGACCACTTCGTCGCTGAACCGCCGCATGACCGGCTGCCGTTCGGGTGCAACGATTCCCGCCCGGACGTCGTTAAAGATTGCCTGATTGAACCCGGAGCGCCCGCGGGCGACCTGGTCGGGAACATAGACCGCGTGTCCCTTTCGTACGAAATACTCGTCCCACCCCATGCGCCCGTCCGGCGTGGTCTCCCAGCTCTTGCCGGTGAGGGTCATGCCGTGGACCATCACAACCGCCGCGTTCTTATCGCCGCCGGGCGGCACCATGTAGCGCACGTACATCTGATTCACGGTGACGTGACCGGGAGGACCGAAGCCAACTTGCTCCTCGGTGTGAGCCACCCTCTCGCCACCGACAAAGAAGCTGCCGTGCGCCTTGAGAACCAGCGGAGAGCCGGGTGTCTGCAGATCCTTGAAGCCCTGGGAGAGAGCCACGGCTGGGATCGCCAGCCAGACTGCGGTCGCCAAGCTCTTTGGAGCCCGACGCCGGAGTTGGTCGCGATGCTTCATTCGAGCCTCCTTGCGCGGACCGCATGGGCTCCCGCCTGCGCTTGGACAAGCCTCGTCCCACCGGAGGCGTCCACATTTTCTCCCAGCGATTCGGATTGACTGAAATAGCTGGAGCGCCACCGGCCGGGAGAGGTCCCCTCCCAGTTGTGGAACGCCCGGATGAACGAGTTGGGATTTTCGAATCCCAGCAGATACGCCACGTCAATGAGCTCAAGCGACGGCTGCCTCAGATAGTGGTGCGCCATTTCCCGCCGCGCATCCTCCAGCAGGGCATGAAACGTGATCCCATCTTCGAGTAGGCGCCTTTGCAGAGTCCGCACGCTCAGCCGCATCTGGCGAGCGACGTCCTCGAGTCGCGGCTTCCGGCCGACCAGAAACCTCTTAAGAACTCCTTTCACTTGGTCTGTAAACGAACTGTCCGCGAGTTCCTGTGCTAACTCGGCTTCCAGTTGCGGGACTAATAACTCTAGCAGATCCGGATTGTATGTCACGAACGGCCGGTTGACCGCATCGACACTGAAAACGATCCGGTTCTGTATTGCGCTGAACTCCACTGGGCAACCGAAGTGATTCTCGTAGACGCGCCGCCTTGATTCCGGCCGAGTGAATTCCAC
>DATLZF010000766.1:0-2469 GCA_035574135.1 Candidatus Methylomirabilota bacterium | reverse complement strand
CCCGCCAGTCCGCAGGCCCAAAGGCAAAGGAGCACGCCCGTGAAGGGATTTGCGGGAAACGTGGAAATCCCCCCTTTCGGCGATCCTGCCAACATCTGGTTGTCCGTCACTCGACCTGGCGAAGCGCAACGTTGCGCCCCTCCGTCAGTCGGTAACATGAAGGCCATCGCCCCGTATCTCAAGCCGCGATTTGAGGGTCAGCTTTGCCCCCAAACGCGCCCCTCGCCCTCCAACTCATATCCCGGCGACCCGGTCGCGGCGCCGGCAAAGCGGGGCATGTGCCCGGGCCAACGACAGGCAACCGAATCCACAGGGATCATCGATGCCATCGCTTATCGGTGGCCAACTTGGAGGCAAAAGGCCGGCCCCGGCCGCGCCGGGATATTGCCCCTGCGAATCCTTCGCAGATTGTGTTCATTCTCGGGGCGGGAGAGGCGCGAGGGCCGTGATCGAGTGGTCCTCCACGGACCAACGCTGAAGAGGCTCCCAGACTCCCTTCCGCAGTCGCCGGAATTCCTCCGGGTGCGCCCGGCGGGTGAGCTGGCATTCCCGCACACCCTCCGCCGCACAACCCAGCAACCGGGCGTGCGCCTTGTACACCCGCGGGCGGCCCAGAACCCGAGTGGTCCCGGGCGGCAACGATGGCCGGGGGCGGCTATCCAGCACCAGGTAGCTCAACGGCAGGCTGCGCAGGTCGATTCCCGCCAGGGCCGCGAACCGGCCCCAGGCCGGATCCGTGAAAACATGGGATGGCGGCGAGGCGAAATGATGGCACCAGTGCCGTTCGTGGCCCGGGGCGAGCAGCCCGCACTGGCCACCATGCGGGCAGGGCGCCACCACGTGCAGCCGGCCGCGCAGCCGTTCGCGAATCGCAATCAGGGTCAGGCTTGCCTCATACGTGCCCGGCTCGACCCAGAGCACTGCCTGTGCGCCGGCGGCGAAGTCCGCCAGGGCCTGCGCCTGGTCCGGATTCAGCTCCGTCAGCACGTGGCTGATCAACAGCACGGCCGGCCGGTCCGGCTGTGCCAGGCGCACCTCCAGACCGGGGTACTTCTCGTGCGCCTGACGCCGTGCGTAACCGGCGGCCAGGGCCGAACGATCGTACAAGTTCAACGACGTCACAGCGGCCACGCCAAAGTGATCCAGAAAAGCCCGGCCCGCCACGCCGCTGCCGCATCCCCAGTCGAGGACTTCGCCGGCTGGCGGCGACCAGCCGCGGCGACTCAATTCGCCCAGCACGAAATCCCATTTCCAGCCGATGCGCTGGGCGAACGTTTGATCATAACTGGCGAGGTCGCTCTCCCCGCGCCAGTAATCTTGCGCGCCGGCAGCGCCCGCCAGAAACGCGGCGCGCAGCCGCCCAAGCGCCGACCAGTCGAGGGTGTCCGCGTTCATCGGGCCAGCAGGCCGTCCAGCGTGTGATGGGACACGCCAAAGAACCGTTTGAGTTCGAAAATCCGTTCCCGCGCCGCGGCGGCGGCAGCGGAATCGTGGGTCTTGATCGCGGCAATCATGAGGTTTTTGGCCGTGTGTTCGCCACGAATGAACTCCATCACACGCGTCCGATAGCCGGCGGCCTCCAGGAACAACGCCCGGAGCCCGTCGGTCAGCCATTCCGCCAGGCGATCGGCCATGACGCCATGGTCCAGAATCGGGGCCACGGGCTGCGGCCGGCCCAACTGCGGGCGCACTTCCTTGTGGCAGCACGGGGAAACGACGATGAGACGCGCGCCGAGTTCGATGCCGCGCCGGATGGCATCATCTGTCGCGGTGTCGCAGGCGTGCAGGGCCACCAACGCATCCACCGGCGGAAGAGGGGCGGAACGAATCGTGCCGGCCAGGAATTTGAGGCCTCGCGCCTCGATTCTCCTGGCCACGGTGTTGGCTGCCGCCACCAGCTCCGAGCGCTGCTCGACACCAACTACCTCCGCCGCCTTGCCCCGGGTGCGGACCAGCCAGTGCCACAGCGCAAAAGTGAGATAGCCCTTGCCACATCCCATGTCAGCCACCCGCAACGCCGGCACCGAATCCCACCCGCAATCCACGGCGAGGTGGGAAACGAGTTCGAGGTAACGATCGATCTGACGAAACTTGTCGGCCATCGCGGGCCGGGGCCGGCCGGCGACATCTGTCACGCCCACGCCGTGCAGCCAGTCAGCGGCGGTGGCGTCGAGAATCCGGCGGCGCGGCTGGTCATGATCCCGCGCCGGGGCCGATCGGATCGATGCCGGGTGGCGGATCAGTCGGGGAGCGCCCGTCTCCGGTAAGAACAACTGCCAGTCCGCCGCGGTGGTGCAGAGCAGCGCGCTGCGAAACACCGCTCCCACCTGCGCACGCAACCATGGAATGGCCTCATCGAACGGCAGGTTTCTCGTCTCGTCCCGCGTGGGATGGCGCAGGGTAAACGACAAATACGGCCGCCCGCGCAGGACAATGGACCGGGCCAGAACTCTTTCCAAACCGCCGGGA
>DATLZF010000765.1:0-5730 GCA_035574135.1 Candidatus Methylomirabilota bacterium | reverse complement strand
CATCGAAGGTCCTAGTTATGAATGAAGGGAAAAGTTTCGGCGGCCGGCGGCGCCGGGGGAAAAGCTTCCGACCCAGCGGGGGGCTCTCACCGCACCCGCGCAAATCCGACCGCGCCGCCCAGCAGGCGCGCGCCATCGCCATCGGCGAGAAGTCCGATGCCGAGCGCATCTTTGAAAACGAACGCTACGAAAAGGAAATCGAGCGCGCCCAGAACGTCGCCGCCGGCCTGCCCCCCGAGGGCGAACCCCAACCGGAGGCCGCCTCGGCCGAAGTCGATCACAAACACGACTTCCGCGAACCCCATCTCGACACCCCGGCCGAGGTGAAGGAGGAAACGTTCCAGCCGGTCCCCATCGAGGAACCGCCACCGCAGGGCCTCGTCGCGGCCATCAGAGCCGCCGCGACCCGCGTGATCAACAAGGTCCAGCGCCTTCTCAAGCCGAAGAAGCGCACCCACAAGGAGGTCATCATCAACGCCGAGGCCCTGGAAACTCGCGTGGCCGTCCTCATCGAGGGCCGGCTCGACGAGTTCACCATCGAGCGCACCAACGAGGACCGCCTCGTGGGCAGCATTTTCAAAGGCAAGGTGCGCAACCTCGAGGACGGCCTGAAGGCCGCCTTCGTGGACATCGGCTTTGAAAAGAATGCCTTCCTCCATTATTGGGACATTGTCCCCAGCTCCCTCGACAGCGGCGTCGAGGCCGTGGACCGCAACGGCGGCCGGCGGCGCGAGAAGCCCCGCATCACGCAGAAGGACATCCCGCGCCTCTATCCGCCCGGCAGCGACATCATCGTGCAGGTCACCAAGGGGCCCATCGGTAGCAAGGGTCCGCGGGTCACCACCAACCTCGTCCTCCCCGGCCGCTACCTCGTGCTCCTGCCCAATGCCGAGCGCAGCGGCATCTCGCGCAAGATCGAGAACCCCGAGGAGCGCGCCCGGCTGAAGAAGATCCTCCGCAGCCTCACGCTGCCCGAGGGGATGGAGGTCATCATGCGCACCGTCGGCGAAGGCCAGCAGGCCCGTTACTTCGTGCGCGATCTGGCGCTGCTGCTGGAGGAGTGGAACCTCATTCAGGAACGCATCAAGACCCAGCCCCCGGCCACCTGCGTTTTCCAGGAGCCCGACCTTATCGAACGCACGGTGCGCGACTTCCTCACCGAGGATGTCGAACGGATCGTGGTGGACAGTGCCCCGCATTACGAGCGGATGCAGCAGATGATCGCCAAGATCTCCAAGCGGTCCGCCGACAAGGTCAAGTTGTACACCGATCACCAGCCGATCTTCGACCGCTTCAACATCACCCGCCAGCTCGAGACCACCTTCAGCCGCCAGGTGCACCTCAAGAGCGGCGGTTACCTCGTCATCGACGAGACCGAGGCCCTCGTTGCCATTGATGTCAACACCGGCCGGCACAAGGGCGGCAAGGACCAGGAATCGACCATCCTCAAGGTCAACCTCGAGGCCGCGGAGGAAATCTGCCGGCAACTGCGCCTGCGCAACATGGGCGGGTTGATCGTGCTCGACTTCATCGACATGAAATCCCGCCGCGACCAGCAACTGGTGTATCAGAAGATGAAGGAAGGCCTGCGCCGGGACCGCGCCAAGACCCATATCCTGCCCATTTCCCAGCTCGGGCTGATGGAGATGACCCGGCAGCGTCACACCGAGAGCGTCCGCTCGGCCGTGTACGACGAGTGCCACTACTGCAAGGGCAAGGGCGTGGTGAAAAGCGCGCTGACCATGAGCGTGGAAATCCAACGCAAGCTGGCCGAAATCCTCAAGCGGCGCTCCCGCGACGAATCCGACTTCCAGCTCCGGATCGTCGTTCATCCCACCGTCTATCAGCGCATGCGCTCCGAGGACGAGAAGATCATCACCGAAATGGAGAAGCGGTACTACGGCAAAATCATCTTCCGACCCGACCCGGCCATCCACGCCGAACATTTCAAGATCTACAACGCGTTGAACAACGAGGAACTGGCCAGCAGCGGACACTGAGCCGGAACCATGCAGTTGAAGTGAGGGGGGAGCGCAGCCGCCCCGGCGGGGGCGCGGCGCGCCCGCGCGCCGAACTCGGGCACATTCGAGTTCACCCGAGCAGCACGGTGGATCCGACGCCTCCCGGCCACCGCGAGGGCGCGGTTGGCGGCGCCCCGGGCGTGCGCGCCCCCCTGTTCCAACGACATCGTTCCGGCAACGACGGACACGCCGGCGGTAACCTGGCCGCGCCATGCGGGTCGCAAGACCCGTACCGCCAGGCGGGAGACCCCACCGTTCGGACTCCGCGACGGAAACTCGGGATTCGCTGATCTGAGCAACGAGGTAGGCCACGACGCCGGACCGGTCGCATCCCGCCGATCCGCGTGCGCCGGCATCGGGCTGTCCTGCCCTCACCGCGCGAGTGACAGCCGTCCGCGTGGGGGGGCGCCTACTCCTCGTCGTCTTTCACGCCGGCCATGCGCTTGGTCGGACAGCCGGCGCGCAACCAGGCGCTGACGTAGCGATCGAGATCTCCGTCCATGACGCCCTGCACATCGCTGGTCTCGACCCCCGTACGCAGGTCCTTGACCATGCGATAGGGCTGAAACACGTAGCTGCGAATCTGGTTGCCCCACGAGACGCTGCCCTTTTCCCCGTAGAATCGTTCCATCTCGGCCTTGGCGGCATCGAGACGCTGGGCATAAATCTTGGAAATGAGCATCTTCATGGCTGTGGCCTTGTTTTGCGCCTGCGAACGCTGCGCCTGCGAAGCCGCCACGAGGCCGGTCGGTAGATGCGTGATGCGGACGGCCGTCTCGACCTTGTTCACGTTTTGCCCGCCTTTGCCGCCCGAGCGGTAGGTATCCACCTGCAACTCATTGGGCGGAATGACGATCTCGGAGTTGTCGTCCTCGATCTCGGCGATCACGTCCACGCTGGCGAAACTGGTGTGACGGCGCTTGTTGGCGTCGAAGGGCGAAATGCGGACGAGGCGGTGAACGCCGCGTTCGGCCTTGCAGAAGCCGTAAGCGTTTTCACCGGAGACGAGCAGGGTGGCACTCTTGATGCCTGCGCCTTCTCCCGGCAGAGCGTCGGTGATCTCGACGGTCCAGCCGCGGCGTTCGCACCAGCGCTGGTACATGCGCAGGAGCATGCTGGCCCAGTCGCAGGCTTCGGTGCCGCCGGCGCCGGCGTTGATTGAGAGAATACAGTTGCGCGCGTCGTGAGGACCGTTGAGCAGAAGGCGCAATTCCAGCGCCTCCAGGTCCCGCCCCAGAGCGGTGGCGTCGCGCTCCAAGTCGGCGGCATGGGCGGCCTGACTGGCCGGCGGTTCGGCGGCGAGCAGCTCCAGCATGACACCGAGGTCGGCGAATCTCTTTTCCGCCGCCAGGAGGGGATCGATCCTTTTGCGCAGTCTGTTCGCCTCGTCGATCGCCGCCTGCGCCTTGTCGCGGTTGTTCCAGAAGGTGTCTGCGGCCATCAAGGCATCCAACTCGCCCAAGCGCTTTTGTACACTGGGCACGTCAAAGAAACCTCCGCAATTGCGCGAGTTTCTCGCCGATGATCGCAAGCCGGGCTTTGGTGACATCGAACATAGGGGCGCACCTTACGCCGCCGACCGGCCGGGAGGCAAGATGACAGCCGGCTACCAACCCCGCGCCCCAGCAGCCGGGTTGATCGGTTGGATGGATGAAATTCAATCAGCGCAGGATTGAAATGTCGGGGTGCATTCCCCAATGTCCAGCCTCATGGACCGATCGGAAGTCCTCGACGAACTGCTCATCTGCCGGCTCGATCTGGCCCGGCGCGCGGCCGAGCCCTGCACCATCGTGATCTTCGGCGCCAGCGGCGATTTGACCGCCCGGAAGCTGGTACCGGCGCTCTACCACCTGTTCCTCGGCCGACAGTTGCCGTCGCCGTTGCGCATCGTGGGTTTTGCCCGGCGGGAGAAGTCCCACGAGTCGTGGCGCGAGGAACTGCGGCAGGCCGTGGCGCAGTTCTCCCGCACCCAACCGGTGGAGCCGCAGGTGTGGGAGGCGTTTGCCGCGAACCTGTTTTACTGCCGGGCCGATTTTTCCGATCCGGCCGGCTACAAGGCGCTGGGGAAGCTGTTGCAGAGCTTTGGGGATGAGCGGCTGCGGCGCAATCTGCTGTTCTATCTTTCGACCTCGCCCAGCCAGTTCAGTGAAGTGGTCGAGCGCCTGCACGCGGCGGGATTGCTGCGCAAGGACGACGCGGACGACGGCTGGCAGCGCTTGGTGGTCGAGAAGCCCTTTGGCCACGACCTGGGCTCGGCGCAGAAGCTCAATTCCGACCTGACCCGCTACGCCCACGAGAAGCAGATCTACCGCATCGACCATTATCTCGGGAAGGAGACGGTGCAGAACATCCTGATGTTCCGATTTTCGAACGCCATCTTCGAGCAACTGTGGAACCGGCAGGCAGTCGATCACGTGCAGATCACCGTCAGCGAAAAGCTGGGCGTGGGCACGCGGGGAGGCTATTACGAGGAGGCTGGCGCCCTTCGCGACATGGTGCAAAACCACCTGCTCCAGGTACTGGCCCTCATCGCCATGGAGCCACCGGCATCGCTCGAAGCCGAATCGATCCGTGACGAAAAGGTGAAACTCCTCAAATCCATTCGCGTCCTCGACCCCAGCCAGGTCGGGGGCAACGTCGTGCGCGGGCAGTATCTTGCCGGTGAGATCGACGGGCAGGCGCGGCCCGCGTACCGGCAGGAACCGAAGGTGCACCCGGCTTCGACGGTGGAAACCTACGTCGCGCTGCGGCTGTTGATCGACAACTGGCGATGGTCCGGCGTGCCGTTTTATCTGCGCACCGGCAAGAATCTGCCACTGAGCGCAAGCGAGGTGCGAGTGCAATTCCGGCCCACGCCCAGTGTCCTCTTTGCCGCCCAGTGCGGCCCGAAACTCGACGCCAACGCCATCACGCTGCGCCTCCAACCCAACGAGGGAATCTCGCTGCGCTTCAACGGCAAGATTCCCGGCCCGTCCATGCAGATTCGCCCGGTGCGGATGCACTTCAGCTACGACAGCGAGTTCGGCGCCTACACGCCCGAGGCCTACGAGCGTCTCCTGCTCGAGGCGGTGTCCGGCGATGCCACGCTCTTCATCCGTCGCGACGAGGTCGAAACGGCCTGGAGTATTGTCGATCCAATCCGCAGCGCATGGGCCGGACAACCGCTAACCGACAAGGAGTTTTACCCGGCGGGGACATGGGGCCCGAAGGCGGCGGACGAATTGATTGCCGCCCGGGGTCATGCGTGGAGAAACCCGCAGCCGATCACGTAACCGCCCCGTCATCGGCCATGAAGCGATTCGAGGTCGTTCAGTACGCCACCGATGCGGAACTGGCCCAAGCGGCAACGGAGCTGTGGCTGAAACGGGTCGCCGAAGACCGGTGTCGGCATGGTGGGCACCACGTGGCCCTCTCCGGTGGGCGCATCGCGCGCAATCTCTTCGCAGCCATCTTGCACACGACGCGTGCGGCGCCCACCGAGCTCGACACGGTGCACTTCTTCTGGGCCGATGAACGCTGCGTGCCCCCCGATGATCCGGAAAGCAACTTCGGCGTGGCCAAGACCCTCTTACTCGACCCGCTGGGCATTCCCCAGCCGCGCGTGCATCGCATCCAAGGTGAATCGCCGCCGGACCAAGCGGCCGCGCAGGCCTCCCGGAATCTGGCGGCGCGGGTGCCGGTCGGTCCCAACGGCGTGCCCATACTCGAC
>DATLZF010000764.1:0-2099 GCA_035574135.1 Candidatus Methylomirabilota bacterium | reverse complement strand
GCCGCCGAGCCGCGGACCGTGCCGACCTCGAGGTCCATGGTGCCGAGCCATGCCCGCCCCGGGGGTGGCCTTTGGGTTATTTGGCCAGCAACAGTCTTGCGCCGACCAGGATCAGGAACCCGCCGAAGGCTCTTTTCAGATTGGCCGAAGTAACCAGGGTCGTGAGCCACACCCCCGCATAACCCCCGAGCAGCGCCGTGGGAACGAGGCACGCCGCCGTCCGCCAGTCCACGTGGGCCTGTTGATGGTGTTTGAATGTGCCCACCAGGGCGGTGGGAATGATGACCGCCAGGGAAGTGCCGATGGCGACCTTGATATCCTTTATCCCGAGCAACAGCACCATGGCCGGCACCATGACGACGCCGCCCCCCACGCCAAACATCCCGCTGGTCATGCCGCCCAACAGCCCGATGATTCCTGCGGTGACGTAGTAATTCATCCCGCGTTAATGCCGCGTTACCCGCCCGGCGGCAAGCCCCGCCTCAGGCCCCGGAACGCCTTCGAGCCGGCCGCGGGCGCGGGCCCTCATCCCCCCGATACACACACCGGGCCGTACACGTCTCCGCCACCACGATTTCCCGGAGCAACGGCAAACGCGGCCGCAGGCGCCGCCAGATCCACACGGCCAGCATTTCGCTCGTTGGATTCGCCAACCCGGGAATCTCGTTCAGGTAACGATGGTCGAGCCTTTGCCAGATGGGTTTGAAGGCTGCCGATATGTCGGCGTAATCCATCACCCAGCCCAACTTCGGGTCGCACGCACCCGCCACCACCACCTCCACTTGGAAGCTGTGGCCGTGCAGGCGGCGGCATTTGTGCGAGCGGGGCAAATGGGGCAACAGGTGAGCAGCCTCGAATTGAAAGGTTTTGCGCAGTTCCAGATTCATCGCGAGATCACGGGTCGTCGGGCATCTCCAGGTCGGTCCAGGTCAACAGGTCCCCCAGCGCCGCTCGACCATCGTGATGCCAGGTCAGGGGCGGCTCCTGCATGCGGCCGAGAGGGCAGACCCGCGTGACCCCCCAGCGGGCGAGTTGAGCGGCCAGTTCCACCAAATGCGGCCGGGCCGCCGCCAGGCCCACTGTGGAGACCTGACCGCGAATCGTCTCCGCCTGCCGCAGGACCTCATCGAGCCCGGACGCGCTCATGACGTACACGAACCGGTTGAGACACGAGAACTGGAACCGGGGCTCGGCCTCGAAGACCACCGTCCAGGCCGTCGAACCCTCGCTGCACCAAAGGTGGGTGCCGGCCGCTGCCGCCGCCCGGACCTGGAAGAACTGGCGCCGGTGCTGAATGTGTGCGGCTTCCTCGACCGTCAACGGCCGTCGGGGCACCTGCTCTTCCAGACGCGCCAGTTCCGCTGCCAACAAGGTGGCAAACTGCTCCGCTGGCACGCCGCCAGCCTGAACGTAGAAGACATGCGGCGAAAGGCAGCCGAGCTGATCCCACGCCGCCACGTCCCGGGCGGCCCGTTGTGCCAATGCCCGGGCGGCCGCCACGTCCGGCAGACACTCGCGGGCGATGTAGCCGAAGCTCACCCGATGCCCGTAACCGAGAAACCGCACCCGCGGCGGCAGCCGCGCCCGGATCGTCGCCACGGTTTCATCCGTGCCCGTGGCGATCACACAGTCGGCCTCCGCAAACAGGGCTTCCTCCAGGTCCACCGTGCCGCCCGGCCATTCGGCAATCTCCAGGCAGGCCCCGAGCTTGGGTTCCATCTCGTAAAGGGAGTGAGCCAGCAACCGTGGCAACCAGGCGGCGCCGCGCGCGCACTTGCAGAACTGCGCCGCGCGCGCCAGCAGTCCCATCACCAGACCGGCCAGCGGAGCGACCGGGATGTTGCCGGCGCCGATGTGAACAAGCAGATCCGGTCCCCGCGCAAGGGCGAAAGTGTCCCCTCCCGGGCCGCGGGTGAAGCGATCCAGCCGATGGAGATCGCCGGCCTCCCCGGCCACCAGCGCCTCGAGATCGCGCCGGTTCAACCGGGTGAAAAACGCGTCCAGCCCGTGCTGGAGCATCAACATTGGGAAGCCCGTGGCGGCGGGGCCCAGCGCGAGCGCCTGTTGACGGAAGGGATACTCCGGCGTCAGCCACAGCC
>DATLZF010000763.1:0-17271 GCA_035574135.1 Candidatus Methylomirabilota bacterium | reverse complement strand
CCCGCCACAAACGCCACCCGGTATTCCGTGCGCTGATCAAACCGGCCGGCCACCTCGACCCCCTCGGCCGTCAGTTCCCAGATCACGTACGATTTCGAGCCGTCCGCCCGGGTGGCGCGGCAATCCCAGCGACCCGCCAAGCGCCCGGCCATCGGCTCATCGGCGGGCGGCAGGACAAAGAAAACCGGCTCGGTGAAATTCTCCTGACCCTTGAGCGGGCGCCGGCGCAACTCCACGCCCCCCGGCGCCTCCACGGAAAACAGCGGAACCAACCCGGCCGGCCACTCGTTTGTGACCACGGCCAGAAACCCCGCCTCCCGCCCGCCCACCGGCCGCAGCGGTGTCAGCTCCTCACCGCCAGCCCGGTTGGTGCCCACAAAAATGGGCGCCAGCGGGGGCAACCACTCCGCCGCCCCGCCCCGACTGGCCACGGCGGCAAGCCACACCACCCACAACACCCAACCCGAGCAGAAACCCCTCCACGCAACGGCTGAGGCAGCCCCCCGACCGCGCCCGCCACTGCCGGACAGCTTCTTCACTGACTTGGCCACCTTCATCACGTTTGCGCGCTTCTACCACCGCGGGCCTCTCGCCTCAAGACGGGCCGTCACCATCATCAATGCGTCCAGACCATGCCGCCGCAGTATTCTTCTCCGCTCGCGGTGCCCATCGCCCATCGGTTGGCAGGGGATCACGTGGAAGGCTCCCCTTAAACTGAGCCAGTGTTATAAGACGAGTTGAGCCAGCGTCGGGCCTGCGAGGTAGTGGGCCAACCGCGCGCCACCCAACGATACACGCCGCAACTGGACGTGGAGGGAGCGCGGCGGTCGTGAAGATCGCCGGGTTGCCGCCGGATCCGTTAAATCGTTGCCGCGCCACGAGACCCGACACCGCTTCAAGTCACTGGACGGATGTTGGATCAGCGCCACGCCGCTGGCGTTGTGGCGTATTTCCATCCGGCGACCGGCGACCGGGTTGGCTGCGCGGACGTGCGCGTGTCGATCTTCCAGAAGCGCACCGAGCCCGAGCGATTGGTCTGTTATTGTTCCAGCACACCGTGGCGGCGATTCAGCGGGAAATCCGGCAAACCGTAACATCCCGCACTGCGGCGGACCTCAAGACCCGGTGAGCAGAGGGACCGGACGATTGAGCGCGCACCATTCCGCAATGGCTGCTGCGTTGTCCGGGCAACGTCCAGCGCGTGATCCGCGAGGCCACTGGCGACAACCAGCCACCATCCGCAGACCGACGCGCGTGTTGCTGCCGTTGGCCGGCGGCCGCCATTGAAGCAGGGCAAGAGCACGCCGGGTGGCTCGGAGATGATGTGCAGGTTGCCAGTCATGCTCCCGGGGCTGGTTCTATTCCGACAAAAGCCACGCCGTCGCCAACAGGCTGAAAAAGCCGGGGGGCTGGTTCGCGTCAGACATGTACGGACGCGTTGACCCGGCCTTGGGATTTCGGCACTCTGCGCGTGGGAGCCGCCATGCCGATTTTTCACGAAGCCGCAATTCGCGCCGCCGCCGGTGCCGGCAACAACCTGAACTGGCTGCGTCCGGACCATCTGGCCGACTGGTCCGGCCTGGCTGCGGCGTTCGATCGCCTCACCCCCGAGCAACGCTGCGATGCCATCTACGCCGACTGGCTGTTGCAACTCAACAGTCCGGCGCGGCAAGCGCTGCTCCAGGTGCGGGACCTCCTGATCGGGCAAGGTGCCATTGCCGCGAACTACCTCGCAGAGCTGGCGCAGAACGCCGACGACGCTTCCGACGGCCGGCGGGCGGAGGTCCGGATTCGTTTGGAAGGCGACTGGCTGCTGGTGGGAAATAACGGGCGGAAGGTCACGTCCATGAATCTGCTCGGGTTGTGCCGGTTCTTCGTGCATGCCGCCGGCCGGGTCGTGGAATTAAACGATCAGACGATTGGGCGCTTCGGCATCGGCTTCAAATCCTGTTACCGGATCGCCTCCGAGGTGTTCGTCTTCACTTGGGATGAGAAGGGTTCGTTTGGTTTTCGCCTACCGATCTGCCGGGAGGGAGACGGGGCGTCAGAGCCGGACCGGCAACGGTTGGAGCGGCTTCTGGATCGGCTGAGGCAAGTCGGCGAGAGGCAACTCGACGACGAGTTGCGTCAAACCCGCTGCCTCGGCTACTGCACGCCCGAGTTCCTCGACGATCTGCCGCCAGATTTGGCGCGAGCTACAGAAGCCTTCCGCCAGAGCGAACGCGGCTCGGTGTTCTGCTTCCATCTTCGCCCCGACCGGCGGCAGGAGGTCGGTTCACGCATCACCGGTCAGGAGAAGGAGCTTTACGAGCTGTGCCCGCTGTTTTTGCCCAACCTCCGCTTGGTCCAACTGGCGCAACATGAACTGCGCATGTCAGTTGGGCAGCGTGATCAGGCCCATGACTGCCCGGGCTTGGTGGAGGCGGATAAGGTGACGCTGACCGTTCGGGACTTGGCCGATGCAAACTCGCCGGCGTCCAATTCCCGTTTCTGGCGGCTGCGCGGAGTGAACGATGGCGACCTTTGGCAAATCGCTCTTCACGCGGACGGTGCTTTCCGCTTGCGCGTCGAGCAGGAGGAAGATGAACGGGGCACAACCATCAAGGACGGTTCGGCCTACGCCTTTTTCCCGCTCAACGGCGTGAACTGGCCGTTTCGGATTCACCTACATCTGAAGCTGCCGACTAACTTGGCGCGGAGCGACTGGAATCCCGACGACGCGGCGCAGGTCGAGGAACAGATTCTGCGGGCGGTTCGCGGCCTCGCAACCTGGCTCGACCGACACGCTGACAAGTGGCATCCGTCTTGGCGGCTGGAATTCCTGATGGACCGCGTCCCGAATCAAGCCGAACGATGTGCCTGGCTGGTTTGGGAAACGCTGCGCCAAGAGGCGAATTCTCGCCCGCTTCTCCGCACCGTGTGGGGAACTCGATGCTGTTTGCGTGATGCGAGGAAAGTCCATGTCGTGGACCGTGAAGCTGCCCGCAGAAACTGGATGGAGCTGTGCGCCCATATGCAGGGTCTGCAGGATGCCGTTGCTGTCGTTGATGCTGTGGGGGTGGTTGATTTCGGCTTAGAGGAACTGCCCGAAAACCAGTTGCGTCAACTTCTCCTGCGGGCGGCAGAGCAAGCCGTTGATGATGCGGGGCGTCGTCGGCTGGTCATGGCGTTGTTCTCACTAGAGTCCGCCACACCGGAAACGATTGAGGCAGTGGCCGACCGCATTCGGGTGCCGCGGCTGGACGGAGCGGAACAATGCCTGGCCGAATTGATGCAGCAACCAGCAGGCGCGGAACTGCCTGAGTCATGGCACCAGGTCTTTCGCACTCTCCATAACTGGCTCTGGAATGAAGACCACGGCCTGACTGCCGTGTTCGGTGGGCAGCTCAGGTTCAAGGTGCGCACGTTGGCGCAGCCAGTTTTCAACCCAAGCTGGGAAGCAATCCCGACCGTGATGGGCAACGAGCAGGCGTGGCAGCAGCATGGGGCGAAGTTCTGGCAACTGGACCGCCAGCCCTGCCCGACCGGGATTCGCAACACGGTTCTTCAATGCCTGCGGGTGAAGGACGGCTCGAATCGGTGGAGGCCAGTTGCAAGTGTTTGGTTGGGGGACAATTCGCCGGTCAATTGCTTTCACGGCGTCGTCGGCAAGTGGGAGCGAGGGAGTGCGCCCAACAACGAGGCCCAACAGGCGGCCAGCCAGAAGCTGCAGCAGTGGGGGCTTTGGGAGGCCTGGGAAAGTGCGGTTGAAAAGGAGTTGGAGGAGCGCCTTCCGGTCGTGTTGTTCCAGAAACTCCAAGACGGCAGACGCAATCCTTTTGAGAGGGTCTTAGACGCCGCACATACCAACAGCCGGAACAACCTGCCGCGTCGCTGGCAGGCTGTAGTGGACGAGGCAGAGCGGGAAGCCACGCGCCGGTTTCTGGCGGCGCACCGCCAGGAGTTGGGCGATGGACGCCTGCTTTCTCGGGAACTTGATGCGCTCGCCGAGGTGCTGACGTGGACAGGCCGTTACACGCTCGCTCCGGACTGGTTGACCGAGGACGCCCGTCGCCGGCTCGCCACGCTGGGAGAGGCCGCGCCGAATCTGGAGGTGCTGACACGCCAGCAGGTGAACAACCGAGCGCGAGAACTGGCCGAAACGCTGCTCGGCCAATTCCATCGTTGGCGCGAGCGCGAACTGTCCCAAGCCCACGTTCAGGCAATCGAGAAACTGCTTGACGAGACTCCGCCCACATTGCGCGGGAACTGGCGCATCGGACTGACCAACCAGACCAGCCACTTGCTCAAGGACTTCTTCAACCCGGCTGGAGGAGTCCCGTCAACTGGAGGCAACACCGATGCAACTGCGAACCTCCCGCTGTTGAATCATCCAGACAGCCGTTGGCTCGGCGTGCAGGAACTCCCGCCAGTCCTGCGTCGTTTTCCATCAGTGGTGAGCGGTTGTTTGCAATCCCAGAACCTGCACGTCGAGGTTTCCATCGAGGGCGCTTGCCTGCCGATCACCGAGGCCGACGTCGAGCCGGGCACGCGGCAGGATGGTCTGTTTCAAACCATGCTGCGAGCCTGCGGGGACGATGCTTTGCGGGGTTGCCGGGGGAAGGTTGACGTGCGCTGGACTCGATCGGGCCAACTGGTCGTGGAACTGCGTGGCGCGCCGTTTGCAGTTCGGGATGGGCGACTTATCACCTCGCGCACAACCGTCCACATCGAGGATCGTCAGTTTAACGAAGTCCTCGCCGTTTACAGTCGGAGGGTTCGGGACAACCCGGCATTCCACCAGCGCTGGCAGCAGCCGAATTTGGACCATGCGGAGCTTTACGCGGAGTTCCGCCAAGACATCCTCAAAACCCTCCTGAAGACTGAAGTTAAGGATCTCGGCTATCGCGAGCATCACGTCATCCGCGAACTGCTTCAAAACGCGGAAAGCGCCTACGACAGCGAGCCGGGAGAACTTCCATCGGAGCGGGATTTTGAGTTCCTCCTTCGGCCGTCGGCCGATGGCCGATTTTGGGAGGGTGTCGCCTCACATTCGGGGCGGCATTTCAACGAACCCGTTCGGCTGCCCGACGGAGGACGACAGCCGCGCGACGACATTCGGCTGATCGTCAGCACGCCGGCAGCGGAAGCTGCACCGACCGAAGGCTGGATTGGCCGCTTCAACCGCGGGTTCAAATCCATTTTCACGGTGGCCGAGTCTGTTCGGATTAGGAGCGGGCCATACGAGTTCACCATTCAAGATCTGCTGCTGCTGAACCCGGCAAATCCGCAGCCGGTGGCGGAGCGGTTTAGCCCCCGGACCACGTTCAGCTTTCGATGCAAAAAGCCCGCCGTTCTCAAGCTCTTGAATCTGCCCGCCCTCGATGGCGATCAGCAGCCGCTTCCGGTCTTCAACCCTTCGACTTTCCTCTTCCTCCAACAGACAAATCGCGTCCGGGTTCAGGCAGACAGATTCGCTTGGGAATGGGCAATCCGGTTTTCGCAGCTTGAGCAAGGCTGGGCTGAGGTCGAAATCCACCAGTCGCATCCCCAATCCGTCGAACGGTTCTTGGTCTTCCGCAGCCGACTTCCGCCGGAGCGGGGGCAAACCAGCACCCTGCGATACTCCGTGGGGCTGAGAATTGCCCGCACAGGGGAGGCTTGGCGGCCAAGGCCTCTGGAAGATGGTTGGCGGCGAATCCGCCTAACCTTTGAGACAGAAGATCCGTTCCCCTTGGACATCCTGGTGAACGGCGATTTCGAGACCGATTCTGGGCGCTTGGGCATCCGCCACAACTCAAGCGTCAACGAAAGGCTTCTGGCCACCTGCTTGGAAGCGGCCGGTGACCTCTGCCGCACAAGACTGCAGCAGCATTGCGCGCTGGAAGATTGGTTGGCCTGGGCGGATGTGTTTCACTTGCGCGAGGGGGAGGAACAACTCCGTCACCAATTCGAGACGCATCACAAGACTCTGGCCGCGCGATTCAAAAAAATCCGGGAGTTTCTCTGCACCCACATCCCCGGCCCGAACGGCTTAGGGCGCGCGGATGCGTTCCACTTCCCGTCGCCACTGGTCAGACGGTTGAACCGTTTCGTTCAAAGCTGGGGCTTTTTGGCGGCGGACTGGATTGATCCACGCATTGAAGAGCGCTTGCCGCGTTCGCTCCGCGATGAACAGGAGAAAGTGACGCTGGATGGGCTTGTGGGCCGTCTGAGCGACAACGCTCCCGTATTGCAGACCATTGACGCTGATTTCCAAAGCGATCAATTCCAGGCAGCGCTCGGCAACCTGGATGCCATCAGCCGAAGCGAGTTTGACCGGGCAAAGCGGATGCTGGAGCAGACGCTGCGACCGGCAGTTGTACGGTCGGAGGAGATTCGCCCGGTTGAACTATGGACGGTGCAGAATCTCTGGCAGTGGTGGCAACGGCAAGGCGCGCCATCTCGGCTCTACACGTTGGACGGCGAGAATTGGCCGCTACTGTTTTCCAATGACAGCACGCCAAAACCTGGGCGGTGCGAGAAACTGCGAAACCACCTCTCCCGGCCGGGGAGTGAAGACGGCCAGCGTGTCTGGTATCGGTTGCTGGGGCTGGCGTGCCTGATGTCGGCCGGATGGGGACGGGCCAGCTCGCTGCGCGATTTCTGGCAGAAGACGCTTGGGCCGGCGCAGTTCTGGGAGCGAACCACCGAAAACAACTTCGCCGAGGCGACGCAAGACCTGTTCTCCACACTGGTCAACCGAACGCATTCCACCGCGGCCGCAGCCGGTGAAGCTGCCGAATACTGGCGGCACATATTCTACGATGTCCGGAAAGTCCACGAGTTGGTCTTTGGCGAATACCGCTTCGCTGAAACCATCTGGGAACTGGCTTCCGATCCGAGGCGCGCCGGAGAGTTGCCGCAGTTCCTGCGCAGTGGTCGGCTTGGCGGGCAAGCGCCTCTGGCTGGAGTTCTTGGTCAGAGTGCGGGCGCACCCATCTACTTCGTCGTTCGCGAGCTTTGCCGCCTGGGCATCGTGCCCCCTCAAGCTTCGGCGAATCTGCGTCCGCTGGCGTTCTTCGCCTGCACGCCTGTTCGTCGAGCCGCAGCCAGTATCGGGTGGATTGACACGGCACTCGCGGTTCGGACCGACTTCGAGTCGCTGGCCGAAGTGAGCCGGCAGTTGCACAAACGAATCTCCGAAGACGAGTCGGTTGACGACACCACCCGGCAGCAGTTGCTCGACCTTTACGACATTCCGCTGCTTCACCTTGGCCTGACCGAATAACCGTATGACTGCTCCGCCCCAGCCCAACACCCGTGTCATTCACCGTGCGCATCCGGAATACGGCTTCGGCGTGGTGCGGTATGTCGAGGAGGATGCGCTGGGAAAGCCGCGGTTGCAGGTGGCGTTCGATCATCTGGACCAGCTCCAAGGGCTGCGGCCGGAGGAGGTCGAGCCGGTGGGCGATCCGCTGGAAGACGCGGCGGCAGGGCGTTGGGGTGACGTGGCGGCCTTCAAACGCAAGCTCGGCGCCGGGCTGGTCCTGGGCGAGCACAACCTGACCAGTTGCTTCACCCGCTCGGTGGTCCAGCCCTTGCCGCATCAAGTGCATGTGCTGGACCGCGTGGTGTCGGGCAACCGCTTCGGTCACGTGCTGGCGGACGACGTGGGTCTGGGCAAGACCATCGAAGCCGGGCTGGTCATCACCAGCCTGCTACGCCGCGAGCCGCCGCAGCGGATTCTCATCGTGTGCCCGGCAGGGTTGGCACTTCAGTGGCAGGACGAGCTCGAGGATCACTTCAACCTGCACTTCAGCATCCTCGGCACGAACTTCGACGGCAAACGCGCCGCCAGTTGGCGCAGCCAGACGGCGGTCATCGCGCCGATTGACCGCATCAAGCGCGAGGAGTACCGCGAGTTGCTGCAACAGGTCGGCACGTTTGACCTGGTAATCTGCGACGAGGCGCACCGGCTCACCGCCCGCCGCAACGCCATCACGCAGGACCTTGAAAAGACGGCGAACTACCGGCTGTTCGAGTTTCTGGTGCAGAGTCGGCTCATCCGGCATGTCGAGAATCCCGACCGCACGCCGCGCTCCCCGCGGCTGCTGCTGTTGTCCGGCACGCCGCATCAGGGCGACGACGAGCGGTTTCTCCGCCTGCTGCATCTGGCCCGACCGGACCTGTTCCAGCCGGATGACCAAACTGTGGCGGCGCAACTCACCCGCGAGTCACTGGCCGAGACGCTCACCCGCACGCCCAAGTCGCGCGCGGTGGACTGGGAAGGGCGCAAGCTGTTCAAGGGCCACGACACCACGACGCTCGAAGTGCCGTGGACGCCGGAGGAGTTGGAGGTTTCGCGCCTGTTGACGCAATACATCCTCAAGAGCCTGGACAACGTGCGCGGCGGCGACCGAAGTTTCGCGCTGGTGGTTGAATTGGTGATGCACACTTTCCACAAGATCGCCGCCAGCAGTTGGCGGGCGCTCGAGGCGGCGCTGACGCGACGGGCCGAGGGCTTGCGGAGCCGCCAGCAGACCTTGCAAGACCTGCTGGGTCAGGAAGACTATGACGAGGGCGAACGCCGCGAGTTCGCCCGGCCGCTGCAACAGTTCTTCGCGGACGAACAGGCCCTGCTCGACACGCTGCTGGCGCGGATTCGCGCGCTCGCCAAGGATTCCAAGTGGAATTCCTGCGCTGAACTGTTGCAGCAGATCGAGAGGCGCGAGCCGGGGGCGAAGGTGCTGTTCTTCACGCAGTATCGCGCCACGCAGGATTGCCTGTGCGAGCGGCTGGCGGAGTTGTTTCCGGGCGCGCGGGTCGAGGTGATTCACGGCGACACGCCACCGGAGGAACGGCGGGAGGCGCGGCGGCGATTCGAACGCGAGTCGCGGTTTCTGGTGTCCACGGAGGCGGGCGGCGAGGGCATCAACCTTCAAAAGGCCTGCCACATCATGGTGAACTACGACCTGCCGTGGAATCCGATGCGGCTGCAACAGCGCATCGGGCGGCTGGACCGCTACGGGCAGGCACGGCGGGTGCAAGTGTTCAACCTGCGCGTGCCGGAGTCGTGGGACGCCCGCATTTCGCAGCGCATCACGGAGCGGTTGGCGGTCGTCCAGCGCACGATGAGCCTCGCGGGTCTGGACGAAGACTACCGGGAGATGCTGCTGGGCGAGGTGGCGGAACAAATTGACCCGACCGACCTGTTTGGTCGTGCCATGCGGGGCGAGGACGTTACGGACGCCACGGTGGATGACTGGATTCAGCAGGCGGCGCGGTCGGTGGATCGCCTGCGGGATTTGCTGGGCGACGCGGGTGGCTTCAGTGGCGATCCTGGCCCGCTGCGCCCGTCGTTGACGGCGGAGGATTTCAAACTGGCCTTCGAGCTGGCCCTCGAACGGCACGGGTTGCAATTGCAGGCAACGCGCAACAGCGCGAACCAATTTGTCCCGGGCGTCTTTCATTTCCGGTTGCCCGACGCCTTTCGTGACCCGGTCTTCCGGCCTGAACGCACCTGCCACGTCGTGTTCGACCGCGAGGTCTTTCAGCGCGTGCGCGACGAGGACCTGGGCCGGGTGCGCGGCCAGCCGATCCGTCCCGTGCTGGCGGGGTTCGGCGAGCCGGTCACGGACTGGCTGTTTCAGAGCGCCTTCGAGGCGCGACCGGGCGAAAGCGCCTTTTCGCTGGTCGCGGACAAGGATTGGCCGCACGGCGGGGGTTGGCTGTTGGTCTACGCTCTGCGTTGGCTCGGGCCGGCGCGGCGATTGTCCGCGCCCGATGCGCTGGTGGCGGTGTTCTGCGTCTAGGTCGGGTCAGCCGTGGAGGTGTCCGCCCGGGACTGCTTCCGCCTGGCGGCGGCAGCCGATTCCGAGCCATTGCGCACTGGATCTCACGCTCCACAGGCCATTCGCTCAGCCGGGCTGGCTGCGGCTCGGGCAGTGTTGCGAGAGCGCGTCGGGCGGCCGGATGCTCCGTCCGGCGCCGTTGCCGGCCTGTCGCTCGTGTCCGCTGCCGTGATCCGCTCAAGGGCATGAGCGGCACGGCACCGCAGCCAGCAGCTTGCGCAGCGCATCGCGGAGTGAGCATCCACGCGCCGGCCGCATGACTACTCAGAGCCGATACGCCAGGCGCAACTTGAAGTTTCGTCCGGGCCGGTTGTAGCCACGGCGGTGGATGGGGGCGAAAACTTCGAATCGAGACGCACTCCCGCTCGCTGCTTTGCCGGCGAGCACGATTGTGGTATGACCCGGGCGTGAGATTCACCAATCCTTGGCTGGCCCTGCGCGCGCTTGCCCTGCTGGCGCTGTGCGGCGTTGCGTCCGGCGGACTGGCCGCGCCGGCTGACGAGCGGTGGGACTTTCGTTTCGGCCGGCCGGGCCTGGATGGCACGGCCATCGCGGCGGTCTGGCACGACGGACTGTTGCATCTGGGCGGCAGCTTTCGCATCGCGGGCAATGCCGTGGCCAATTCGGTCGCGCGCTGGGACGGCACCAACTTCTGGCCCCTGGGCGACGGGCTGACGACGGAGGATCCCTACTCCGCAGTCGCCGTTGTCGCGCTGGCCAGTTTCGGCGGGCGGCTTTACGCCGGCGGTTACTTCACCCGCTCCGGCGCCCGCACCGTCAGCGGCCTCGCCTGTTGGGACGGCGCGCAATGGGCCGGCGTGGGCGGAGTGACGGGACGGGTGCGCAGTCTGCTGGTCGAAGGCCCGGCGTTGTACGTGACGGGCGCGTTGCAGTTTCCCGGGGACACGAATGTTTACGGCGTCGCGCGCTGGGACGGCAGCGCCTGGGAAACCTTCGGCAGCACGCTGGAGAATTGTCCGTATCCCCAATGCGTCGATCGGGGCGTGGACACGGTGGCCGTGCTCGGCGGCGAACTCTTCATTTCGGGGAACTTCACCACCCTGGCCGGAGAACCGATCGGCTACCGGGCGCGCTGGACGGGTGGGCGCTGGGAGGCGTTTCCTCTCAGCGTCAACGGCAGCTTCTATCAACTGCGGACGCACGCCGGCCAATTGTTCGCCTGCGGCTACTTCACTTCGATCGACGCCACCACAGTGACCAATGTGGCCCGTTGGGACGGCACGAACTGGTGGCCCGTGGGCGCGGGCCTCGATGGCACGTGCGACCGGCTTTTCTCCGACGGCACGAATCTGCTGGCGCTCGGCTCGTTCACCCGCTCGGGCGACACACCGCTCGACAAGGTCGCCCGCTGGGACGGCACGGCCTGGCAGCCACTGGGCAGCAACATCTGGCGCAGCGGCGAACAGGCTTACGCCCTGGCCCGCGGCCCGGAAGGGGAACTGTTCATGGCCGGCTATTTCAATTCCGTCCACGGCCAACCCGCCGGTGGTTTGGCGCGGTGGGACGGCGCACAATGGCAACCGCTCGTGGCCCGCCACGCCCGCGGGGTGAGCGGCAGCGTCGGCTTCGTCTATGCGTTGGCGCCGACTCCGGAAGCACTGTACGTCGGCGGGTTGTTCGAGTTGGGCGGCATCGTGCCGGCCAATCGCATCGGACGGCTGGACGCAGCGGGCTGGTCCGCCCTGGGCGCGGGCTTGACCGGCGCGGCCAACGCGCGCGTATCGGCCATCGTCACGCGCGGCGCGGAAGTCTTCGCCGCCGGCCGCTTCACGAACAGCGGCGCGCTTGCTGTGATGAACATCGCTCGGTGGGACGGCGCAGGCTGGCAGCCGCTGGGCGGCGGGTTGAACTCGAACGTGCTCGCGCTGGCCATGGCGGGCGACCGGCTCATCGCTGGAGGCGAATTCACCGGGGCGGGCGGCGTGCCCGCGCGTCACCTGGCCGGTTGGGACGGGACGGCATGGAGCGAAGTGGGCGGCGGCTTGAACGCGCGAGCGCGGGCGCTGGCCTGGCGGGACGAGCGGCTTTACGTGGGCGGCAGCTTCACCAACGCCGGCGGCACTTCCGCGAACCGCGTGGCGATCTGGGATGGCGCGGCCTGGCACGCGCTGGGCAATGGCATCGAGGGCAGCAACGCCACCGTGCTGGCGCTGGCGCTCGATGGCACCAACGTGTATGTCGGCGGCCAATTTCGCTCCGCCGGCGGTGTGGCGGCCAACCATGTCGCCTGCTGGAACGGCCATGAATGGAGCGCGCTGGGCGCGGGTCCGGACAACGGCGTGCAAGGCTCCGGCGTGTACGCGCTGGCCGTGTGGCGCGGGCAGGTCTTCGTCGGCGGCGTGTTCACCAACGCGGGCGGCGTGCCCGCCAACGGTCTGGCCCGTTGGGACGGCACGAACTGGTCGGCGCTCGGCTCGGGTCTGGCCTTCCCGATCCTCACCGACAATCGGGCGCGCGTCTTCGCGCTGGCGGTGTCGGGCGGCGAGCTGTTCGTGGGCGGCGCGTTCACCCACGCGGGTGGACAGGCAGCGGCGGGATTGGCGCGCTACGTCTTGCAACCCGAAGTGATGTTCGATCCGCCGCAGTCAACGGATGGCGACGCGTTGACCCTGCGCCTGCGCGGCGTGGCCGGATTGCGCTTCCGCCTCGAGCGCACGACGGATTTCTCCTCGTGGAGCGCATGGACCGCGGGTCGCGGCGACGGGGAGGTGTGGGAGACCACCGACCACACCGACGCGCCTGCGAGCTTTTACCGCGCAGTCATCGAAGAGTGATCACGTCCGCGCGCTTCATGGTCTTGGCGGCGCAGGCGCGACGGACAGGGGTTGATTTGAGCCTGCGCCCCGGCTGCCGCGCCGACCGGCCGGTGGTGGTTCCTCGGGCGAGAGGCCGGCTTCGGCGGCGGCTTGCGGATCAATCTTCAGCAGCGCGCGCCCGGCCATGTTGTTCAGCACCATCTGCTGTGGCAGCGAACTGCTCTGGCGAAGCAGTGTGAGCAGATCCGGCACGACCACGCGCGCGGCGGGGCCGAATTGGGACAGGCCGTTGGCCGCCGCTGCACGTACCACGGGAAGGTCGTTGGTGAGCCGGGCGTGAAGCGCCGGCAGGACCCGTTCGAGGTGACGCGGAAACCTGCCCAGCCCGGGGTGGCTCCTTCCCGCTCTGGAGCGCGAGATGGATGAACGGTTCCATTGCCCCTCCGGGCCTGACAGCGGAGAAACCTTACGCCGCGGCCGCCGCTGGTCGCGGCCGGAAGGAGTTACCGCAGCTTCAGTCGATAAAAGCGCTGCGGCCCGGGCGCGGGTGACGAGAATCGCAAGTCCATCAGTCCGTTGGCGTCGGGCGCCCAACTGAAGAGGACTGTCCAGTCCAGGAGGTTCGTGGAACGCTGCACGTCGTAAGACGCGCGCGGAACGCCCGTCGCGACAAGGTGCGTCACTTCGAAGCCCGGCTGGGTCTTGAGATCGGCACTGAAGGAGGTGATGACAGGCTGGAGATCCATCGACAGCAACGTCAGCACCACGTCGTTGCCGTCGCCGCCGGCGTAGGTGATACCCCATCGCATGTGTGCGTTGGGCCAGGTAAAGACGGTGCCTTCGGGCAGGCCGGCAAAGGTGCCGGTGACCGCGTCCGACCTGTCGTTGTCCAGGATCACGAAGCTGTCCCCCACTGAGGGGACGAACATCAGTTCAAAGTCGAGCGCGCTGCCGCCGAGGTCCACGGTCCCCACGACCTCCAACTGGCTGTTCTCGAAACCGGGATCGTGGGAGGTCAGCACGGGCCGGAAGGTGGTGGTGGCGTTGAAGGTCACGTTGCGCGAACGCAGGCGGTTTTGGAACACGGCTCCGGCGGATCCCGGTTGCACGACCCCGCCCGAGTTGCCGGTGATCGTTCCCACCTGGCCGCGTCCGCGCAGCAGGCCGCCATCGAGGCGAATCGGGCTGTCGGGCTGGGAACCTGCGATGGCGAGAGTTCCACCTTCGAGAATGGTGGGGCCGGTGTAGGTGTTCGCGCCGTGGAGCGTGAGGGCAAACCCGCTGCCGCCAGTCTTGGTCAGGCCGCCGCGGCCGGTGATGGTTCCGGAGAAGCTGCCGGAGTTGACCACGAGACGGCCGGCACGAAAGAAGCGCCCGTCGAGCACAATGGAACCGTCGCCGTCCAAGCGCCCGATTTCGTCGGTGTTGCTGTTCAGGTCGAAGCGGGCGAGGGCGTTGACGGTGACGGCGGCGATGTCGGCGATTTGATGGTCGTCGAATAGGGAGACGACGGCCGCGTTGGTGCCGTCGCCGATCACGAGCCGGCTGGAGATGGCGTTCACGCCGGGCGTCTTGGCCAGCTCCAGTTCGCCGGCCCTGACTTCCGTCCGGATTTGGACGTTGCTCGTCGTGCCCTGGCAACGCAGGGTGCCCGGTCCGGTCTTGATCCACTCGCCGGCGCGCACTTGTCCGTCGAGCACGAGCCGGCCGGAACCGGCGACGGCACATTCAAACGGATCGCCCGAGGCAACGAGGTCGGCGTTGATAAGCGTCTCGCCCGACGCGGTCTCGTTCGTCAACCCCTCGGTCAAGCGAAATGGATTGCCGGCGAAGACGTAGGACGGCCCGGTGAACCGGATCGACCGGAAGACGGTGCCGGCCGGAAAATCGTTGAGCACGCCCAGCTTGCTGACGCCATCGGGAAACACCAGGTCCAGTCCGGAAATCGGCGCGAGATCGCCCACCCAATTCGCCCCCGTGGTCGCCAGGTTGTCCGCGCCCCCGCCATCCCAAACGAAGGGAGCGTCCGCCGTCAGCACCACGGAATTGCCGGATAAGCCGCCTTGGTAACTGATGGTGAAGACGTGGCCATCGGCCAGGAACCGGGCGCCTTCGGGAAGCCCGTCGAACGTGCCGATCGTCGTCGGGCCGCCGAAGTCCCGCTCGATGATGGCGAAGCTCGCGCCGGGTTCGATCGGTGTGCCGGGGGTCACGCGCAAGTCGAGCGCACACCCGGCCAGTTCCAGTGAGTCCACGCCGCTGATGTAGGTGGTTACGGCCCGCCCCGGTCCGGCGTTGAATGAAATGCGCGGGCTGAACGTGGAGCCTTCGAGCAGTCGCACCACGCCATGGGCCTCGGTAAAGTCGGGAACAAAAACGCCTCCGCGCACTTCCAGGTCGCTGATGCCGGCAAATCCCACCGCGCGCAAGACGGTGCCCGTGTTGACGATCAAGGGCCTGAACACGCCCGGGCCAGCCAAGAACGCATACACCGTGAAATCACCCTCATTGATCACCACCGGGCCGGGACCGAGCATTTCGCCGTCGAGGAGGAGCAAGGTCCCACTGCCGTCCTTCGTCACGGTGCCGGAGCCGCTGAGGCTGCCCGAAATCCTAAAGGTGGTGGCGAGGCTGCCCGGGAGCGCCGGCGGGCCCGTGGTCCGCAGCGTCAGGTCGTGCGTCCCAACGTCCACGCTGCCGCCGATGTCGAGCATGGCGTTCGTGTTTTCCACCCAGAACATCTGGTCGGCCGACAGCGTGATGGCGCCGTTCAAAAGCAGCGTGCCCGGTTCAGTCAGCCTCAAACCACCTGCCAGGGTCATGGGCATGGAAATCTCGACGCGGTTAGACTCGGTGAGTTGAATGTTGCCCGCGAAGGAAGCGAGGTTCCCTCCGACGAGATGTCTCCCTGCGCCAAAGATCAGCGAGCCGAACAAGCGCCCGGCCGGAAAATCGTTACTGGTGACCAGCGTGGCCGAACTGGAGGTCGCGAATTGCACGTCATCGCCCGGCATTGGGAGGATGTCGTTCACCCAGTTCAAGGGCTCGCGCCAGAACGTGTTCAGCCCGCCGCCCCCATCCCACACGGCCAGCGCCGGCACGGCTTCGAGCGTCACGTCGTTGACATCGCGCCCGAAGGCACCGCCAAACCGCGCGCCGTAGGAAATCTTGAAGGGCCGGCCATTGATCGTCAGCACCGCGCCTTCCGGCAACCCCGCGAAGGTGCCGACCACGTCATCGGTGCTGTCGTTCGCGATGAGGGTGAATCGCTCGCCGACGGCGGGCGCGAAGCCGGCCGTCACGTTCAGCGTGCCCCCCAGCGTCACCGTCCCTTGCACGCGCAGTTGATCGTAGTCAATGCCCGCGTTGGTGCCGTTGAGCCGGAGGTTCAACGTCGAGCCGGCGTGGAGCGCCAGGTTGCCCAGCACGTCGAAGGTGTCGGGCTCGGTCGCGCCGGGGCTCACGCTCGCGCCGGAATTGGCCGTGAGGGCACCCACCTTGCCCGTGCCGCGCAACGTCGCGGCCGCGTTCAGGGTCACCGCGCTGTTGCTGAGGCTGCCGTCCACGCGCAGCGTCCCTCCGTTCACGATGGTCGCGCCGCCAAAGGTCGCATGTTGCAAGAAAGTGAGCGTGCCGGGGCCGTCCTTCCGCACCGTACCGTGGCCGATGGCGATGCGGGCGTCGTTTAGATTGCCGACCACCACGATCTGGCCGGCGCCATCGAAGGTGAGCACCGAACGCAATCCATCGAGGTTCACAGTACCGTTCAAGAACAGGCTCGCGCCTGCCCCGGACACCAGGAAGGTCTGGCTGGTGCCGACGTCGATGGGTAGGTTGAGGGTCGTGTTGCCCGTGCCGTGCGAAACGACGATGCCGCCCGTCAGCTCGATTTCGTTTCCTGAAGCCGTGTAGCCCGCCTCGGCATACGTCAGGCGGTTGAAACGGGTCCTGGCGGGAAAATCGTTGTTGTTGCTCAGACGCAGCGCGCGTGCTGGAAAGCGCAGGTCGTCACCGGCTACAGGCGGACCGAGCAGCCCGGTCCAGTTGGCTTCCTCCGTCCAGTCCGCCGAACGCCCGCCGCCATCCCAGGTCCGCTCCGCAGCCCCGCCTGCGCAGGCCAGGACGAGGCTAGCCAGCATCATCCCGATGCGCAGGCTGCGTTCACGAAACGTACAATTCTGCATGGCGTGCCGGGATCCACCCGCGACATTGGTCAGTGGCGGACAGCCCTGGGGATTTGCCAGTATAGAAGCAGAATTCAGGCGATGAAACAAGCCGGTTTCCGCCGGCCGGACACGTCGGGGCCGCCTCGCACCCGCCTCTTCCTCGAGCCATCTGGATGTGGGGCAGAGCGCAGCGGTGCATCCCGCCCTCACCATCGTCGCCAGCGCCGTACGCGTCACGGCGCATTTGGTGGAATGCCCGGGCGGGAGGCATGGACCTCTTTTGGGCCTCGCAGCGCGGAGCCGCAGGTCTGGCGGCGGCGCCCGGCCATGGCACAGCCCCTCCGCCGGGGTCAGGCCGGGGTTGATCGGGGGTGCGTGAGCAATTTTGTCCCGCGGCTGTGCCAGTTCTTTGCGGGAGGGTGCGTTGGCGGTGGGCCCGGTGTTCGTGGAAATTTTCGTTGCTCAATGGGTTCCCTGCGCGCCGGTTCTGTGCATGGCTCGTGCTAATCGGAAGCC